>CAJOQZ010000327.1 GCA_905236585.1 uncultured Lachnospiraceae bacterium | reverse complement strand
CGGCGCCGGCACCGACGCCGCGGGCGTTCAGACCAAGGCGGTATTGGAGGGCGAGGAGTACGTAATAAACGGCTCCAAGATATTCATCACGAACGGCAAGGAAGCGGATATCTACATCATCTTCGCCGTTACGGATATCGTAGAGGGCAAGAGAGGACCGCAGAAGCGTTTCTCCGCATTCATTGTTGAAAAAGGCACGCCGGGATTCTCTTTCGGTACAAAAGAAAAGAAAATGGGTATCCGCGGATCGGCGACCTATGAATTGATCTTCGAAGACTGCCGGATTCCGAAGGACAACATCTTAGGACCGCGTGGCAAGGGCTTCGGTATCGCGATGCACACCCTTGACGGCGGACGTATCGGTATCGCTGCACAGGCTCTCGGTATCGGCGAAGGCGCGTTAGATTGCGCGATCAACTTCGTAAAAGAGCGTAAGCAGTTCGGACGTCCGATCTCCGCATTCCAGAATACGCAGTTTACGTTGGCGGATATGGCGACCCGTATGCAGGCGGCGCAGTTCATGGTATACCGCGCAGCGGAAGCAAAGGCGACGCAGAAGGTATATTCTGTAGAGGCGGCGCAGGCAAAACTGTTCGCGGCGGAAGCGGCAATGGCTGTTACGACGAAGGCGGTTCAGCTGCACGGCGGTTACGGCTATACGAGAGAGTATGACGTAGAGCGTATGATGCGTGACGCGAAGATCACGGAGATCTACGAAGGAACATCCGAAGTTCAGCGGATGGTAATCTCGGGCGCATTATTGAAATAGTATTCGGAATAAGGAGGATAAGACATAATGAAAATCGTAGTATGTATCAAACAGGTTCCGGATACCTCGGGCGGCGTACAGTTCAACCCGGACGGAACATTAAACAGAGCGGCGATGCTTACGATTATGAACCCGGACGACAAGGCGGGTCTGGAAGCGGCGCTGCGCATCAAGGATGCTGACCCGGACAACGTAGAAGTTACCGCGCTTACCATGGGTCTGCCGAAGGCGGACGACGTTCTTCGTGAGGCAATGGCTATGGGCGCCGACAAGGGCGTGCTGATCACGGACCGCGTACTGGGCGGTGCGGATACATGGGCGACGTCTTCGACGATCGCTGCCGGACTTAGGAACATCGACTATGATCTGATCATTACCGGCCGTCAGGCAATCGACGGCGATACGGCACAGGTTGGACCGCAGATTGCAGAACATTTGAAACTCCCAGTAATCTCTTATGCTGAAGAGTTGAAGATTGAAAACGGCTATGTCATCGTTAAGCGGCAGTATGACGACCGTTATCATGAAGTAAAGGCGAAAATGCCTTGCCTGATTACGGCGCTTGCGGAACTGAATGAGCCGCGTTATATGACGCCGGGCGGAATCTTCGACGCATATGATGAAAAGGAAGTTACCGTTTGGGGACGCCCCGACTTAAAAGACCTTGACGACAAGGATATCGGACTTGCGGGATCGCCGACGAAGATCGCAAAGGCATCCGACAAAGTTCGTAAGGGCGCGGGCGAAACCATCAACAAAGACCCGAAAGAGTCCGTTGATTACATCATGAGCAAGTTGCTTGAGAAGCATGTCATTTAATGATACAAGGGGATAAAATGAACAGAATTTCATGCTTGCATGAAAGGATGTTCATTTAAGACCCGCAACAACATGAGTAAGTAGTCCGACAGGACGGATTACGAATGTTGCCAAGATTGCGGGAGTTCTTAAGAACGGAGCAATCTTGGGGTATCATTTATTAAAAGGAGGATAAAACATGGCTTTAGAAGATTACAAAGGAGTATATATCTTTGCTCAGCAGGTAGACAATAAGCTGGATAATATCGCTTTCGAACTGCTCGGCAAAGCAAGAGATTTAGCGAACGACTTAGGCGGCGTGGAAGTCGGCGCGGTTCTTCTCGGCAAGAACGTAAAGGGCTTGGCGGATGAACTTGCGGAGTACGGCGCGGACAAAGTTATCGTTTGCGACGATGACCGTTTGGAGACATACCGGACGGAGCCGTATGCACAGGCGCTTGCGGCGGTAATCAATGAGTTCAAGCCGGAGATCATGCTTGTCGGCGCGACAGCGATCGGACGTGACTTGGGACCGACGGTGTCGGCAAGAGTTGCGACGGGACTTACGGCAGACTGTACGTCGCTTGATATCGGACAGTTCCCGCTCAATGCAGAGCCGGATAAAGCGAAGCAGAATCAGCTTCTTATGACGCGTCCGGCGTTCGGCGGCAATACGATCGCTACGATCGCGTGCCCGGACAACCGTCCGCAGATGGCTACGGTACGCCCCGGCGTTATGCAGAAGATTGAGCCGAAGAAGGGTGCAAAAGCGGAAGTTGTCGAGTTCGATCCGAAATTACAGGAGAACGACCGCTACGTTGAAATCTTAAAGGTTGTAAAGGATGTAGCGAAGACGGTAGACATCGCTTCGGCGAAGATCCTTGTATCCGGCGGCCGCGGTGTCGGCTCTCCGGAGAACTTCAAGATTTTGGAAGATCTCGCGGATGCGATCGGCGGCACGGTATCCTGCTCGCGTGCAGTAGTGGATAACGGCTGGAAGCCGAAGGATATGCAGGTAGGACAGACCGGCAAGACGGTTCGTCCGAACGTGTACTTCGCCATCGGCATTTCCGGTGCGATCCAGCATGTAGCGGGAATGGAAGAGAGCGACATCATCATTGCGATCAACAAGGATGAGACGGCGCCGATCTTTGAAGTAGCGGATTACGGCATTGTCGGCGATTTGAACAAGATCGTACCGATGCTGACCGAAGCGATCAAGGCGCAGGCGGCAAGTTAAGGTTGCGTACAAATATACCCCATATTTTTAACTGTTCAGGTTCCCTGAACAGTTACCCCGCATCGGCGGTCTTGCGACATTCAAAGTGCCGATGCGGGTTGCAATTTTTACCTCACGGGTCGCAATCGCGCAGTAAATGCGCGATTCGACGTGGATAGTCACTTGGTTTATATTAAAAGCGCTCCCGAGGGCAGTTTACGGCTTCGGGGGCGCTCGTATTTAGAAAAAAAGGTTAGTAAAAAGATACATCTGCCTGTCTTTTCAGGCAAAGATTTACGGAGGATAATAATCATGGCAGATCAGGCAAGAGAAAACTGTGCATCCGCATCGTCGTGTTCGCGCGGCAGCTGCGAAGGCTGTCCGTCTGCGGGCGGCGGCAAACCGGATTTTTCCATTCCAGATAATCCGGGTTCCCATATCAAGCATGTGGTCGGCGTCGTCAGCGGCAAAGGCGGCGTCGGAAAATCATTCGTGACGGCGCAGATGGCGGGAGTAATGCGCCGTGCGGGATACAGCGTCGGCATTTTGGACGCTGATATCACGGGACCGTCGATTCCGAAAATGTACGGCGTGTCGCGTCCATTAGAGGTGACGGAAACGGGGACATATCCGGCAGAGGCAAAAGACGGCACCAAGATCATGTCGATCAACTTAATGCTCGATGACGACGAAGCACCGGTGATCTGGCGTGGACCGGTGATCGCGGGAGTCGTAAAGCAGTTTTGGACGGACGTGATCTGGGGCGATGTGGACTACCTGTTTGTGGATATGCCGCCGGGCACGGGAGACGTGCCGCTGACCGCGTTCCAGTCGCTGCCCCTGGACGGGATCGTGATCGTAACCTCTCCGCAGGAACTGGTGCGGATGATCGTAAAAAAAGCGTACAATATGGCGAAGATGATGGATATTCCGGTGTTGGGCGTGGTGGAGAATTTCAGTTATTTATCCTGCCCGGACTGCGGAAAAAAGATTGCAGTATTCGGAGAAAGCAAGGTGGACGAAGCGGCGGGCGAACTGAACATCCCCGTCTTAGGGAAACTGCCGATGCGGACGGATGCGGCAAAGTATGCCGACGAGGGGCGGATCTTTGAACTGGAATACGAAGAGCTGTCGGGCGTAAAGGATGCGCTTGGCGCACTTTCCTAAGCGGGGCGAAGCAAGATCATGCCTGTATGGAATGCGGATATGAAAATGCCGCTTACTTCGGCGCATATCAAGTGGATCGCGTGCATCATCATGCTCATGGATCATACCGCTTCGGTGCTTCTGCCGCAGTGCCGGATATTGAAACTCATCGGGCGGATGGCGTTTCCGCTCTTTGTTTTCCTTTTGGTAGAAGGATTTGCCTATACAAAAAGCCGTTCGCGATACGCGTGGCGGCTTCTTGTATTTGCGGTGATATCCGAAGTGCCCTTTGATCTGGCTCTTCGGCTTTCGCCCGGAGATATACAGTCCGGGATCTATACGACGTTTCTCAAGCAGAACGTGATGTGGACGCTGCTTTTCGGATTCCTGTATATGTGGGCGGCGGAGACGGCGTATGAGACATATGGAAAAAGGATGCGTCACGAGTCGCAAAATGCGTCGGATGTGCCGGCCTCGCACCTTCTTGTTCCAATACTTATGACGTCCCCGGTTTTGGCGGCGTTGATCCTGTTGGCAGAATGGATGCGGACGGATTATCACGGATACGGAGTTGCGGCGATTGCGGCGTGCTACCTGATTAAAAAATGGGGATTTCCCGTCTGGCTGATGCCGGTTGGAGCGACAGCGGTATTCATGGCGAATCCGCGCTGGCATACGGAAGGGTTCGCCGTCCTTGCCGCATTTCTCTTATATTTTTACAACGGGCAGAAAGGAAAGAATCTGTCGAAGTACTTTTTCTATGCCTTTTATCCCGCGCACCTGTTGGTGCTGGCGGTTATTTCGTATTGGCTGGCGGTTCGTTAGCCGCATTTCCTTTATGATAACACCTTGGCTATGACCCGAAGCAACGCGGGCTTGCTGTTTTCAAACAATTTGACGGCATCTTCTCCATTCTTTGCCAGATCCGCGGTGACTTCCTTCATTTTCAGCACCTGCTTCATAATCTGCGCGTTGATCTCCATGTCTTCCGCAAGTAGGATCTTTTTGCCTCGCAGATCCGCTTTCGGCGCCGGTCGTTTTCTCCCTGCGCTCGGGTCAGAGAGAAGGGGGATGATTTCCTGCCGGATGCTTTTTGCAAAAAGCGGTTTTGCAAGAAACGCGTCCACGCCAGCATCCAACGCATCCTCCATGATATCGTCCCAGTTGTAGGTTGTAAGGATGATCGTCACATCATCCGTGCCGTAACGCTTGCGGATATTTGCCGTAAGTTCCACGCCGTCCATTTCCGGCATCTTCCAGTCCACCAACAGCAAGCGGTACGGATCGTTTAAGGCGCGCTGCTGTTCCAACGTTACAAGTGCCTCTTTTCCGCTTTGGCAGAATTGCGCATCTACCCCGATTTGGTGCAAAACCATTTTCGCATGCTCGCACGCTGTAATATCGTCGTCGACAATCAGCGTTTTGATTGATGTTGGATCAAATTCTGAGGATGCCTTTGTTTTGCCGGAAACTCCAAGCGGAATGGTAATGACGAACTCCGAGCCTTTCCCTTTTTCCGAAGATACCTGTATGGTTCCGCACATCATGTCGATGATATTTTTTGAAATCGCCATGCCAAGACCCGTGCTTCCGTATCGGTTGCTGGTTCCTTCCTGTTCCTGTGAAAAAGGTTCAAAAAGGCGCGGCAGATATGCGGCATCCATTCCGACGCCGGTGTCTTTTACCGTAAAGGTAAGCGTCGCCTTTTCCTTGCTTTTTTTGGTTTCTTCCACGGTAATATACCCCCTGCCCGGGGCGGGCGTGTATTTGATGGCGTTCCCTAAGATGTTGATTAGCGCCTGCTTCAACTTCATGTCGTCGCCGACATAGAAATTGTCCACCGCCCCGCGCACATTGCAGTCGAAGTCCAGCCCCTTGCCCTCGCACTGCGACTCGGTCATGGTGTTGATCTGCTCGATCATGCTGCCGAAGTCGAACTCTTCATTTTTCACCTTGGCGTGTCCGTATCCAGCGACTGGTTGCGCAGCGCAATATTATACAAACCGATAACGGCAGTCATCGGCGTGCGGATCTCGTGACTCATGTTCGAAAGGAACGAGGTCTTCGCCATATTCGCCCGTTCCGCTTCTTCGAGTGCACGGGCAAGCATACGCGACCGTTCTTCTTCCACAATCGCGAGCGTTTCAGTATCCTGCGGCACATCGGAGTGCTGGAGGATCTTTCGGATGTCCGCCTTTAATTCGCGGTAATCCTGCAAAAGAAACGGCGTGTCCCGCTGCACGATTTCCAGTTCGCGGTTCTTTGCCGCCTGTTCGAGCGCTTTTGCCTTTTCAAAAAGACCCGTTGCGCCGATTGCGCCCGATGTGTTTTTTAAGGAATGGACATTGATGGTGTATGTCTCAATATCGCCGTCCGCCAGATTTTTTTCAATCTGCTCCGCTTTGGAATCTACCGACATTTCGTATGTTTCAAGCGCAAACAGATAATCCTCCGCGTCCCCGCAGTATTCGATTCCTTTTTCAGGATTAAGCGTCGGAACGTCGAAAATGATGCGCGGCAGTTTGGACAGTTCGTCGTCCTCCTCCTTTGCGTCCTCGCTTGCAATGATAACAGAATCCGCCGGAAGATAACGAATCATCATCCGTTCCATTTCATCAATGTTCACCGGTTTGGAGAGGTAGTCGGTAAATCCCGCCTCTATCATCCGTTCCTTGTCCCCGGATACGGCGCTGGCGGTAAGCGATATGACGGGCGTTTCGGCGAAGCGATCGGGGAAGCGTTTTGCCATCTCTTTGGTCGTCTCAATGCCGTTCATCTGCGACATCCGGTCAGTTCGCGAAATTCCTCTACCGTTTCGCAGCCGAAGATATCACAGATGGCTTGGTTGACATACAGCAGTGCTCCCGCTTCCTCGGCGCGGTAGAAAAAAAAGCCGCCCGGCATCTGCTCCGCCAGCCGCTCCATTACCGGCATTTTTTCTTCGGAAGGAATGATCTCCTCTAAGTCATCGCTGAATAATCGATTTTGTTTCATTGGAACCCCCTCATGGAAAAATGTTATCGTAATAATTCTACCACAAAAATGACGGGGAAAATCCACATTTATGTGGCAGATAGAACGCAGCAATTTGAAGTTCCATATTGCGTTTTGGCGGAGATTGTGGTAAATTGAGTTCATAAGGAAAAGCCGCGAGAGCGGCTACATCCAATAGTTAATTGTTGTTACTATTCAGTAACAAAACCGTCGCTATTAGTGGTAGCGGCGGTTTGCTTTTTTATCTTGATAGTAACGGTGAGCACAAGATTGATAAGATCAACAATCAGTTTCAAAACAGAAACTGCAAGCTCAATCACTTTCAAATTCATAAGCATCGCCCTCCTTTCAAAAAGTGAGGGCTTGCGCCCTCCGTAGAGGGTGTAACCGCCTTGCCTCTTGGCTTTTCCTTGAAATTGAATATACCACCATGACGGCGGTGGTGTCAATGCTGTACTTCAAAGAGCGCATTCATATCACAGTTTAAGATTTTACAGAGAGAAAGAAGCAGGGAGACAGTCGGGTTCTGTGTCCCTTTTTCAATGCGGTTATAGGAATAAACAGAGATGTCGATGCCGGAGACTTGCAGTTTGGCAACGAGATCGATTTGTTTGTAACCGGCTTCCTTGCGGTATTTGCGGATATTGTCGCCAATATTCACGTCGCCGACTTGGATAACGAGATTTTTGCTGGTGTCATTCTTCATAAAAATTCCTTTTTCCGCACATTTTAAGAAGTAAGGAAGTATCTTGAATTATCGTAAATGGAATTTTGTAAAAATTACCATGCTTTCATATGGAGCCAAGTACTGTCCAACGAACGAAGTGAGTTGATGACAGCACTGGCATCCGACAGAGTAAGTCAGATAATAACTTGCGTTATT
>CAJOQZ010000326.1 GCA_905236585.1 uncultured Lachnospiraceae bacterium | reverse complement strand
GCGCAAGCCGCTTTTGTCGAAACGAAAGAAACCACAGATGATCCATATACGAAGATGCGCTCGTATGTGGAACTTGCAGAGATAAGTGAAACGGCGGGACAACCGACCGATGAACGCATTACAATATTGACAGAGGCGAAGAAGAATGTTTTCGTGCAATATCAGCCGCAGATTATCAATCGTCTGATTGACGCGTATATGAAGCGGTTCGAAGAAACGGGGGATACGGCGGATGCGCACGAAATGCTTTCGTTGGCGCAGTCGCTGGCAGAGTTTTCCTATGGGGATATACAGGTATATCAAAACGTCGCCCTCACTTTATACAAGGCGCATTTGTACGAGGACGAGGAGGCTCTTCTGGAAAACATGAGCGACCGTTTTGGCGACGATTACCACATTGCGATGGATTATGCTTTCATTAAGGTAAAACAGTTGGAAGCGACGAACGACAGGAAGGACTACGCGTCGTTTTTAGAATACTATGAAAAGGCGGCAGCACTGTATGAAGAGCAAAAAGACGAGGCAAGACCGGACGATACCATGCAGACGTTGGAGGATCAGTATCAGAAACTGCTGACACAGGGCTGGTAACGGCATTTATTTCAGTGCCACAAATCCAGCACAGAATCTGCCGAGAGGGGATTGTATTTTTAAGAAAGCGAAAAGACTTATGACGACAGGAATGATTTTAATTGCAATCGGAATTGCGGGAACCGTATTCACGCTTATGATGCAGATCGTGCTGCTTAGGGTATTTCACCGGCAGCAGAAGCGGCTGTTGGAGGAACTGGAAAAATAAGGAACCGTAGATGGGGAAAAGAGTCAAAAGCATCTTTTTCCACCTGTTCGGTTACCGCCAAAAGGGCACCCTTAAAAATTCTTCTCCTTCAAAAACTCCAAAAACGCCTGTTTTTCCAAGGGCTTCGAGAAGTAAAAGCCTTGAATGTAATTGATGCCGAGGGCGCACATGGCGTCGAACTGCTCTTTTGTCTCGACGCCTTCGGAGACGATCTTCAAATTCATGCGGTGGAACATGCCGATAACGCTTTCCATGACTTCCTTTGCCTTCGGATTGACAAAATAGGACTGCGTAAATGTGTAGTCGAACTTGATGATCTCGACCGGCATTTCGATAAAATAGTCGAGGTTCGAGCGTCCGGTGCCGAAGTCGTCCAAGGAGAAGCGGACGCCCTTGTCCAAGAATTTTTTCATATTATTCAGCAGAATCAGTTTTGCCGAAGAAGAAGCCGTTTCCGTAATTTCCAAATTGATGACGGCGGAATCGACGCCGTATGCGTCGGCAATCTCAAAAAATACTTCCGCGAGGTTCGCCTGATCGAACTGTGCGACAGACAGGTTGACTTCAATGTATTCAATGCCGAGCCGCGCCGGTTCGCCGGTTGCAAGCATTTCGCAGACCTGCCGGAAAATCTCTTCGCCAAGCGGAATAATCAGGCCGTTCTCCTCGGCGACGGGGATGAACTTGCCCGGCGGAACGATCTGCCCTTCTTTGTCGCGGATGCGAACCAACGCTTCCGCCGTGGTGAATTGGTTTTTATCCACGTTATACATGGGCTGGAAAAAGACCTCGACGCGGTTCTCCGCCATTGCCGATTCGATCATTTCTTTTACGATCGCGTATTCGCGGATATGCGCAATCGCCGCTTCATTTGCAAAGGTCACTTCTGTTTCGCCCGCGGAGCCGACGAGGTAGCGGTGCAGACGGTAAAATTCGTCCGCGCTGTCCGCAAGAAGGGAATCCTGCATGACGATATAGCGGAACCGCAGCGGCATGTCAATCATCTGGTAGATGGACGCCATGATTTCAGCGAGAGCCGTTTCCATGGCACCAGCATCCGGAAACAGCAGGATGAACTCGCTCTCGTCATGCCGGAAAACATGCGCCGTAGAGATCGTTTTGAAATAATTCGCCATACGGATCAGAATCATCCGTTCCATTTCGTAATCGGTCGACTGGTTCGGATGGTCATACATGACCGAAAGCCCGGCAAAAGATTTCCGGTGCTGATATCGGTCGCTGATATAGTCGAGTAGGGCGTTTGCCGTGTATAAGCCGGATGCGCGGTCGATCCCTTCGTGCGGGTTTTCCAGTTCCGCGTAGAGAATGATCATGCCGAAGGCGCCGGCGAAGCCGACCAGCAGAAGCTGTGCGTATAACATCTGGATCAGCGCGGCACAAAGCCATGAGAACTGCCATAGCAGGATTGCGCGGCGCCTGCGCTGCGAAGTGCGTTCTGTATTGTAAAATGCCATGACGATCGTCGAGCCGATATAAAGCAGCGAGAAAACATATGTCGCAATGGTTGAGGGACCGTAAGAATAGACCGCATGCCCGTGGATATAATATGCGATCGGAAGAACGGCGACGAGGAAAAGCCCGATGCACAGGGACACTTGGTAAAAGCGGCGGATGCTGCGGTGGGACGTTGCGGCGAAAAACTCGCCTGCCGCGTAATTGAAGCCTTCGTAACTTTGGAATACAAGCGCCATGACATAGAGTTTGCAGATCGCCTGTGCGGCAATGGGCGGGATTGCTCCGTTTGCCGCGGCGGAAATGCCGACGATGGACGCGATATCCAACATAAGCGCAATGATGCAGGAGACGAGGGCATAAAAATACAACCGGCGGCTTGACAGGTCAAGCGCCCGTTCATTGGTGAAGATAACAAATACTACAACGAGCATAAACAGCGCGCAGCATTGCAGTTGAATATTGAGCATATCATGTCCCTTTATTTGCATCCTGTATCATGCGGTCTTATCATTCTACCACATCCAACATTTTCCATAAAGAACTTTTTGCGACATCTTTTTGACGATTATGCCAATTTTTTGGCGAAATGGGGGGATTTTTTGTATTTTTTTGTTGTGTACCGGGATAAAAATGCTATAATGGCACTATATATTATTTTTTACATGGAATGGAGAGGGAAATGAAACGACGGGGAAAGTTGATTACCAGACTGGTTGCCATGTGGCTGATCTCGGTTGCCGTTGCGGGGCTCATTTTGGTCTGCGTCGGCGTGTATGAAGTCCGAAAAGCGTACATTGAGATGTATGAGGACGAACTGCAAAGCTGCGCGGTTCATATCGGGGATCAGATGGAGCACGAATATGACGGCGACTGGTATCTGGACGAGAACGGCATGATTTCCAAGGGGGATTCTTTGAATCCGCATGATTCCGGGCGTGACATCTACGAGGAATACTTAGAGCAGATGGAAGAGATCAAGGCGAAGACCGGCATCGACTATACGCTCTACTATGGCGACACGTCGGTGATCACGACCATGAAAGATCCGTCTTCCGGTGAATATGAGACAGGCAAAAAAGCAGAAGCCGATGCGATCACCAACACGTTAAACGGCGGACAGGGCTTTTTGGATGCAAATATCGAAATCAACGGCGAAGCGTATTACGGCTACTATTACCCGATGCATGATACGGACGGCGATTTGGCGGGGATGGCGTTTGCATGCAAGAGCGCGGATTCCATCAACAGCACGGTATTCAAAGTCGTCCTTTTGATGGTGATAATTACGCTGGTAATCATGGTCGCGATCCTGATCTTCGGCATCATTACGGCACGTTCGACGAACCGGGTGTTCTCGCGGATTGTTTATCATCTGCAAAGAATCGCGGACGGCAATCTTCACATTGAGATTTCGGAAAAGACGCAGAACAGAAACGACGAGCTGGGGCTGATTTCCAAGGCGCTGATGGATTTGAGCGGCAAACTGACAAACGTCATCGGCATGACAAAAGAGATTTCCTCGAATGTCACGCGTTCCGGCAACGAACTGGCGACATCTTCGGATTCCGCGTCACAGGCGTCCTCACAGGTGACGGACGCGGTGGAAGATATCTCCCGCGGCGCGGTACAGCAGGCGGAGAGCGTGCAGAATTCCGCGGAGAACACCGAGACCATCGGGGAGAACATCGATGATATTTCAACGAACGTATCCAGCCTGTCGGCTTCGGCGGAGGCAATGAAGCAGACCTGCGATGAAACCATGCGTGCGCTTGAGGAGTTGTTGTCGCAGAATGCGGGCGTTACCGATTCCATGAGCAAGATCGGCGATCAGATTCAGGCGACGAATGATTCCGTAAAAGAGATCGCGACGGCGTCCGACGTGATTGCGGACATTTCCTCGCAGACGAACCTGCTTTCGCTGAACGCTTCGATTGAGGCGGCGCGTGCGGGAGAAGCGGGCAAAGGGTTTGCGGTTGTCGCGGACGAGATCCGTACCCTGGCGGAGCAGTCGGCGGAGGCGGCGACGCGGATCGACGGCATTATCACACAGCTTGTCAAGGAGTCGCAGGAATCCGTTGCGATTGTACAGGAACTTTCCGAGACGATTCAGGAGCAGAGCCAGAAGATCGAATCCACCCGCGACGGCATGAATTCGGTATCCGACGGCGCGGAAAATGTTTCCGTCGGGTCGCGTGAGATTGCCCAAAAGGTGGAGAACCTTGAGCAAGCGAAAAACAGTCTGCTGTCCATTATCGAGGATCTGTCGGCGGTATCGCAGGAGAACGCGGCATCCACCGAGCAGACCAACGCATCGATGGAAGAGTTGAACGCGACGTTCTCGACGATTTCCGAGTCGGCAGACAGTTTGAAAGAACTTGCGACACAGTTGGATGAGGAGATCGCGTTCTTCAAATTAGAGAATACGTCAGAAGAGTAAAGAGTTTGGCAGCAATCGAGAAGAACAATCCGAACAGAAAATTATATAAGCACCTGACCGTCCCCGGGGCGGCTGGGTGCTTTTATTGCAGAAGCATCCATTCCGTTACGGAAGGACCGTTTTACTATTGCAGGATGTGTCCGCTGTTCGGCGGATTTGTTACGATGCAAGAAGGCAAAGAGGCGGCATCCTGCACCTATTGGGATGTCCCGGGGAATGAAAACGTTCTGCCGCCAGAGGAGATGCGCAAGCGCATCGCGGCGCAGATTGCGGCAGAAGAAGCAAAGGAGTTCCCTGATTACTTGCCGGAGGATGCGGACGACGACGCGAAACTATGTGAGCGTGCGATACAGTTTGCTGCGGATGCCCATAAAGGGGATTTTCGAAAAGGGAACCACCTGCCCTATATCATCCACCCGATGGAAGTTATGATGCTTGCTGCGCAAATGACGTCGGATGCCGATGTCATCGCGGCGGGGGCACTGCATGACGTTGTGGAAGATACGCCGTATACCGTGGAGGATATCCGGCACCGTTTCGGAGAACGGATTGCGTCTTTGGTGGATATGGAGTCGGAGGATAAGCGCCCGGACCGTCCGAAATCCGAGACATGGCGGATTCGCAAAGAGGAGAGCCTTTTGCATGATAAGGACGCGCCCATCGAGGCAAAATACATCATGCTTGCAGACAAACTTTCCAATATGCGGGCGACCTTGCGGGATTTTGAAAAGGACGGGCACAATATTTGGCAGAAATTCAACATGAAGGACGAGGCGCAGCAGGAGTGGTACTACCGGACGGTGGCAGAGGTTTTGAAAGAACTGGAAAACGAGCCGCTGTACCGGGAATATTTGGATATTTTGAAAAAAATCTTCGGTTAGATCAAATATTTGATTTTTTGGTTAAAATGTCCAAAAAATGGTGTGAAATGAATGTTTTTTTCGTTTCTTATGTAGACATTTAAGAAAAATGTAGTATAATAAAATCAAGTCTATGCCTTTTTAGGCGATTATCAGGCGGAAAGGAGGAATCCCTATGATAACGCATAACATAGCAGCGAATCCGAATACAGCCGCAGCCGTTTCCAATCGTTCTACGGGAACTTCTCAGAATACGTCCGCCAACATCCGTACGCCGGAGGCGACGCGTACCGAGCGCGAAAGCGAAGTTCGCAAGACACCGGATGCGGCGCAGGTTGCACAAGAGCAGAATGTTAAGGCACAGGAGGCACGCGCAAAACGGGAAGAACTGCGCGAGGACGTCGTAGCAGTCTCCGAGGACGGCGATACGGTACAGGTCAGCGACGAGGGGAATGAGGAGTTGATCGAAAGCCGTGACGGAAGCGTGACTGCCCGGGATGACGGTGCGGCGAGTGCATCGGCACAGGCATATCCGCCGCAGCGGCAGGAGATTGAAGCACCGGAGATTGCGGAGGCGCAGCCTTCACCGGCGGCAGAGTCATTACAGCAGGCGGCACAGAAGCGTGCCGAAGAAGCCGAGCAACGGGTAAGAGAGCGCGAACAGCAGGCGGCGGAAGCCGAAGCCGCTGCAAGGGAAGCAAGGGCGCAGACAGATGATGCGATAAGAGATGCGCAAGCACGAGCCGCAGATGCGGCAGAGGCACCCGAGCCGGAAGTCAATGAGGTCGAGGCGGAGCCGCAGAGCAATGTTACGACATACGCGGGCATTACGAACCAGCAGCTTGAGCAGATGTACCGGGACGGCGAGATTTCGAGATATGATTACGACGCGGAGATTGCGGCACGCGAGGCACGTCAGGAGGAGATGCGTTCCGACAGCGCACAGATGAATCAGGAAGCGGCGGCAATCGGGACGGTGCAACGGAATACGGACAATTCGGCGATTCAGGTGAAGAATTTAGCAAGCGAAGCATCTTCGGACACGTTATCGGCACAGCAGCGGCAGGATATCATCAATGCCGCGCAGAATGAGAACACAAAAGAAGAACGAAGGGAGGAAGAACAAGGTAGATTATGGGATTATCAGTTGCTAACTTAGAACCGATCCGCGGCGTCCGTCAGGTCACCCAGCGACCGGAGGCATATGCGGTTTCGAATGAGGCGGAAGTATCCGATGCCTTTTCAGAATCCATGAAGACGGCGAATGCGAACCGGGTGAACGGACCGGCGCCGGTGGTTTATCCGAATGCGCAGGTGCAGACGAATGAAGTCGGACAGATCCGCCGTTCGCAGCAGGTGAATGACGTCTACAACAAAATCGCGTCATCATTCGGCGGAGCAACGGTCGGCTATGACGCGAACAGCAACGCCGCATCCTACGGGGTGGTGGGAAGCAAGATTGACGTATATGCGTAAAATTTGGCTCTATGAGAGGCACTGCCGCACAGATGCGTGCGGCAGTTCTTTTTGTGTGACATCGAGCCAAAAACAGTATTCTCATATCGTCGGGGCGGCTTGAAATGATGCTTGCTTTTGCGACGGCAGCACATAATAGCAGCGCGGCTGTAGAAATTCCACAGCCGCGCGAGGGGAGTATAAGTAATAAATAAGGGATTTAAGAAGCATTTGCCTCTTGTGATTTGCATTATATAGCATGATTTTTTACAAAACAAGGGGTTTGGATACGATTTAATAAATCTTTAAGAATTAGTTTATAAAAAGTTAAAAAATAACCCCCTAATAGGGGGTATAATCGCATGTTGACAGCAACGGCGAATAATGATATTAGTATGTATTATGGAAAAATGTACATTGATCGCGCCCTGTCATTTTGGACTGGAAGCAGTATTAAAACGGGAAATCTATGATCTTGGATATGATGTGACCCAGACCCTTGACGGGAGGGTGTCGTTTGCCGGAGACGCCGAGGCAGTCGCGCTTGCAAATATCCGGCTGCGTACGGCGGAGCGCATCCTGCTTTTCGTGGGGAGTTTTCGAGCGGAGACGTTTGAGGAGTTTTTCGAGGGAATCCGGTCGCTTCCATGGGAGGCGTATATCCCGGAGGATGGGAAGTTCTGGGTTGCAAAGGCGTCGACTGTCAAGAGCAGACTGCATTCTGCGCCGGATTTACAGTCCGTTGCGAAAAAAGCGATGGTGGAGCGCCTGAAGGAAAAACTTCATGTGGCACGTCTGCCGGAGAGCGGTGCGGCGTACCCGGTACGCATATTTTTGATGAAGGACGAAGTGACGGTCGGACTCGATACGACGGGCGTTCCGCTTCATAAGCGGGGGTATCGGGCGCTTACGGCGAAGGCGCCAATCTCCGAAACTCTTGCGGCGGCGCTTTTGTATTTGACGCCGTGGAAGCCGGGACGGATTTTAGCGGACCCGTTCTGCGGGAGCGGGACGTTTTTGATCGAGGCGGCAATGCGGGCGGCACATATCGCTCCCGGACGGAACCGGTCGTTTACTGCGGAGGAATGGACGAATCTCATTCCCGCTAAAGTCTGGGACGAGGCGCGGAGCGAAGCGGACGAAGAGATAGTAAAGCCGGAAAAGGGACTGCTTTTCGGCAGCGACATGGATGCCGGAATGATTGCGAAGGCGAAGAAAAACGCATCTGAAGCAGGCGTAGCGGCGTACATTGATTTTCAAACGAAGAACGCAATTGATTTTAGCGCGGAAGGAGAATACGGCTTTATCATAACTAATCCGCCATATGGCGAGCGGCTTGCTGCAGAAGAAGACCTGCCGGGGATTTACCGCGCCTTAGGGGAGGCGTATCGGAAACATGACACGTGGTCGTTATACATGATTACTTCGTATGAAGATGCGCCGCGGCAGATCGGACGAAAGCCGGATAAGAACCGTAAAATATACAACGGAATGATGCGGACATATTTTTACTCGTTCGCCGGACCGAAACCGTCGGCTTAGCGGGGGAGAGGAATGGAGAGAAGAGTAGTATCATGGCTGACGTTTTGCGTCATGGCATCGGTGGCGTTGGGGAGTTCCCTGCTCTGCGCCGTTACGGGGCTTCATACATTCGCACTGCGGTTTGAATCGGCAAGCGATGCCGCGATGGAACGGGGCGAATCGGTGCTGGCGCTGCTGCGGGACGGCTCGCAGATGCTGGAAATATCTGAACAGTATGATATGATGCAGCTGCACCAACTGCGGCTGGAACTTCCGGCGAATGTGACGGCGGCGTCGGTGGAATACGCCGAAAACTATATGGACCGGACGTTTACGATTACGATTCCGGGCATCGGCAGCACGTACTTTTACGATTTTCCGATGGTCGGCTCGCCGGATAAAATTGTGGACGTCTATTATGAGCCGCGGGAAACGAGCGGATGCATTATCCTGGAAATGGACGGAATCTATGAATTGTCCACGATTGCCGACAACCGCTACATTTATCTGGATTTTCCTGCGCCGCGTGAACGGTACGATTACCTTGTGGTGGTGGATGCCGGACACGGGGGCAAGGACGTCGGCGCATATAAAAAGGAAACGGCGGAAAAAGATCTGGATTTGGAAATCCTTTTGAAAATGAAAGAGATTTTCGAGACGGACGGCGAAAATATCGGCGTGTATTATACCCGGACGGACGACTCGAATCCGTCGCTGCAGGCGCGGGCGGCGCTTGCGAATGATCTCGGGGCGGATCTTTTTTTAAGCATTCACAACAATTCGACGGCGAGCGGACGGATGTCGGGAATCCACGGCACCGAGGTGATGTATCTGGTATCGGATGCGACCGGAGGCTCGAAAGATTTTGCGCAGAAGATACTGGATCATCTGTTAAAGGAATTAGGAAGCGAAAGCAAAGGGCTGGTCGCCGGGGATGAAATATACATTATCCGTACGGCGCAGATGCCGGTGGCGCTGGCGGAGATCGGATTTATGACGAATGCGGAGGAACTGGCGCTGCTTTCCTCCGAAGATTACCAGCAGAAAGCCGCGCAGGCAATGGTGGATGCGATATATGAATCGCTTGGGATAGAATAAAAATTGCAACTTTTTAGCAGCGCGAAGCATTTACTGCTGAGCGACTGCCCTGTAACGTAAATATACCGGACGAGGCATCAACTTTCAATGGCGCAAGCCTTGATGCCTCGTGTATCTGTTCATTCTGCTGAACAGATACTAATTATTATACGGAGTGAGTGACATGGCAAAACAAAAACTGATTTTTGCAACCGGAAATCCGAATAAACTTCGGGAGTTCAAGGAAATGCTTGATGAGCGGGAGTTTGAAATCATGACGATGACGGATGCCGGAGTGGACGTGGACATCGTGGAGGACGGGGAGACGTTCGAGGAGAATGCGCGGATAAAGGCGCGCACGGTAGCGGCGTGCGTGGACGGGATCGTGGTGGCGGACGATTCGGGGCTGGTCGTTGACGCGTTAGGCGGAGAGCCGGGGGTTTATTCGTCGCGGTATATGGGCGAAGATACGCCGTATGTGGAGAAGAACGCGAAGATTATCGAACGGCTTTCGGGCGTGCCAAAGGAACGGCGAACGGCGCGGTTTGTCTGCGCGATGGATGTGATCCTGCCGGATGGCGAAGAACAGACGGTGACCGGCGTTATGGAAGGGTATATCGGCGATGCGCCGATGGGTGAGAACGGCTTCGGCTATGATCCGATCTTCTATGTGGAGCCGCAGAACGTATCAACCGCGTATCTGTCGCCGGACGAGAAGAACGCGATCAGCCATAGAGGAAAAGCGCTTCGGGCAATCAAGGCGATCGTGGAGAACTATCATGCGTTTCATTGAAAGGGAAACGCCCGATTATCCGTATTGCGGACAGCGGGTGCTGATTGTAAGCGATTCCCACGGGCGGCTGGACAATCTCGAGGAAGTGATGGAGCGGGTGAAGCCGGGGCTGCTTCTGCATTTGGGTGATGTCGAGGGGGATGAGGACATCATCGATGCGCAGGCAGGCTGCGAGGTGGTTTACGTCCGGGGCAACTGCGATTATTCGTCGGACGCGCCGGGGTGCGCGGTTGTGGAGGTCGGAAAGCATAAAATATTTATGGCGCACGGTCATACCTACGGCGTGAATTTCGGGCTTGACGAACTGGCGTATGCGGCAAAAGAGGCGGGTTGCGATGTCGCACTTTTCGGACATACGCACGTGCCGTTAAAGGCGGAAGTTTCGGATGTGACGGTTATCAATCCGGGCAGCATTTCCCTGCCGCGGCAGGACGGGAGGATTCCGACTTTCGTTGTGGCGGACGTGGACAGGAAAGGCGAACTGCATTTTGCGCTGAAGAAAGCGCGGTAAAAATGCAGATTGTATTTGACATTGCTATGGTACATTTGGTACGATAGCAGAGCGGGGTTTAGCGCAGTTTGGTAGCGCGCTTGATTTGGGATCAAGAGGTCGTCGGTTCGAATCCGGTAACCCCGATGAGCGGGAAAGTCCTGGAAATCCAGCATTTGCAAGGGTTTCCGGGATTTTTTTGTAAAAAATCATTGCGGCTTTGGGCGGCGGAAAGTAATCAAAAGTAAATGAAAACAATGTGAAAACAATGCGTTTCAAAAGCATAATGAAAACAATTTGAAAACAAATCATGCCGCCGGAACGGCCGCCTCATGGCGCAAAAAAGGCCGCGTCCGCAGTCCTTTTCCATGCGAAAAGCGGCGCGCGCGTCATGTGAAGATGCTGCCTATGACGCCTGCCGCATCCTCCCTCTCCTCCACGATGTGCGAATACACTTCCATGACCATCTTCTCCGTGTCCCCCATGCTGGAGAAGGCTGCGGCATATGGTTATAGGAATGCCGGATTTATTCTGGATAGAGGATATTTCAGCGAGCCAAATATCAGGTTTATGGATAAAAACGGTTATGATTTTATCAT
>CAJOQZ010000325.1 GCA_905236585.1 uncultured Lachnospiraceae bacterium | reverse complement strand
TGATGAAATCATGGTAAATAAGATCGGAGACATTGTGCTCCTGCTCCCGAAGCAGGACAAGTGGAATTCTTTCATGAGGGCAATAGATATGTTCTCGGATGATTTCATGTCCGACGGAAGGACAGAGGATATGGCACAGGAGCGTGAATGCTTATGAGGTATATGCTTGATACGAACATCTGCATCTATACGATTAAGCATAAGCCGGAAAAGGTGTTCCGCAAACTTCAGGAAGTCGATCCGTCGGATGTATGCATATCTTCCGTAACATATGCAGAGTTGGTTCACGGAGTTGAGAAAAGTGCAGCCGTTGACAGGAACAGGCTGGCGCTTTCCATGCTCTTAGCCAATATTGACATTTTGGATTTCGGTGTCGATGCCGCCGACTGTTATGGGAAAATCAGGGCCACGCTGGAGAAGAAAGGGACGCCAATCGGTCCGCTGGATATGATGATAGCGGGCCATGCCAAGTCTTTGGGATATACCGTTGTCACCAACAATGAGAAGGAGTTTTTAAGAGTGGATGACCTGAAAATTGAAAATTGGGCAGGATAGCACATGTTGGCAAAAGGTCTATCCATCTGGGGACTCGCACCTCGATAAGACACGGTATAGGTTCCCGCAGTCTTTTTCTTGGGGATGCTGGCGGAGTAACTGCCGCTGTCCACTTTATAGTACATCGTGCCGTTGCTCGCCGCGCCCGCCGTGACAAGTTCTTGGTCGGAGCCATTGTAAGTCAGCGTTTTCGCCGTGGGCGCGGTAGTGACGGTAGCGGGAACCGCTTGCCACACAGCATAAAGCGTCTCGTCTCCGTGAATAATATAACTTCCGCCCGCCGCATATTTTGCTGTCGTCGCGGTGCTGCTGGCTGCCCAGCCTTGAAAAGAGTATCCTGACCGCGTGGGCTGTGTGCTTGGCAGCGTCACCGTATCGCCATAATATTGGGTAAGGCTGCTCGGAGCGCCGCTGCCGTTGTTGGCGTTAAATGATATGGTATGCTTTGTTTTGACCCAAGTATTCCAGTCAGCAAAACCGATTGTTTTTTTATTTTTTTCTAATGAAAATGTATTACCCCCACCCCCATACTCGGCTGTCACATTCCCAACGGTAATGCTGCCTTTAACTGCACGAGAAGAATCCTCCGTACATACGACCGACCCACCATCTAATATAAATGTGCCTAATAATGCTACATATACGCCGTCTGCACATTGCCCGTCCCCGGACACGCCTTTGTTCCCGGAAATGATTCCGCCCTCCATGTTGAACGTACCATTTACCGTAACTCCACCGGCATATTTTTGTTTACGACTGTATCCGCCAGTAATTTTACCGCCGCCTACGCTGTCTCGTAACGTCAATGTTCCATTGACCTCGATGACGTACCCATTGTTGTTCTGCACGCCGGCAATGGAACTGGATAAACCACGGTCAATGGTATGCCCCGCGAGGTCAAGGGTGACGGTCTTGCCATTAGGAACTTGCAGTCCAGTAGCACCGATGGCACTACTTCCAGTCACGTCGCTCGTCAATGTGATGTCACCGCCATTTTTCATTGCGGTATAGAGAGCATCCCAAGTGCTGACGTTCGTCGCCGCCCTTGCCTCCATCGTCGGCAGCAGCCCACCCACCAGCGAAAAAAGCAGCAGCCCCGCCAGCATGCCCGCCAGCCTCCTTTTCTGATTTTTTGCGCCGACTGCGCCTTTTGTATTTTCCCTATATCCACGCATATCCACAACCGCCTTTTCCTATTATTATTTTTTGAAACCGTTCTAATATCACGCGAACAGCATTACGCAGATTTTTACAATCTACTCATAACACCGGCATTGCACTCATTTCAATAGGATATGTCAAAATAGGGCAAATTTGTGTCAACTTAGTTATGTCGGATGCGGTATTTTGTGACTTCGAAAAACCATGCTAAAAAAACGGTCCGGATATGAGCAAAACTCACACCAGACCGCCTCCGGATTTCTTATAAAAACTGCAAAAGTATGTATTTCTTTTTATCCATGCACATTGACGCGACCGCATTTTCACTTTATACTTAAAGTGGGCACTTGAAGAACCCTTGGAAAACGGAGGTACTGATTATGCGTGATGTAACAGAACCCAAAAAAGGCATATTCGTGTTTCTTACTCCCCAAACCGTGGATACCGGAAAATGGGCAAATGAACACCTCGATTGTGATGCTATTATCGACAACCATGGAAGCACAATCGTAGTTTATGCCTTTACAGTTGATCCGAGGTATAATAGCAGCCTTGGGGATTTCCGAAAGGCTCGCCTTCACACAAGCCGTAAGGGATGAACTGTCTTCTGAAAATGTATTGCCACGCTCAGAGTCTCTGCGCACTGCAAACAATCAGTCGATCCTTACCTATCCCTGCGTATGCCATAATGTTTCCATTGAAGGAACGGCCGGACGGGATTTTTATTTTGATTTTTCGTTTGACGACATCAGCCTTCCGCTTCTTGGAACCTCGTTTTCTGATGATTGCTCATACAGTCACACCATAAATGGAGGATTAAACATAACCGGGATAAAAGCTGATGAAACCGTTCTTTTCCCTGTTGAGTATCCGCATCCTCACACGCCTTCGGCGTCAAACACGAACCTGCCGCGCACATTTTGGGCACAATATCCCCATGCGGATGCCTGGGACAAATCCGTGCATTTAAAATGGACGACAACTCCGCCTGCCCATAATCATAGTACACGATAATCTCATCAAATTGGCGGAAAAACATCTCATGGTCATTAATTACCTTCGTAATCTCCCGTGACAATTTGCCGGATAACCGAAATCACCTCCCTCGCCTTTATGCCTCAAAAGCATCCCCTCGTAGACGATCCTGTTTTAAAAGCGTGGGGGAACGTTTTTTTACGGTAAACAGCTATATCGCATTCTACACAATCGACAATAATACCTCCACCGTAACTATCATCCGATTCCTATCCGGTAAGCGAAATTGGATTCAAGCCCAATTCAAAGCCAGCTTCTTTTTTTTCTTAACGCAATCTGTAAGATAAAGATTTATCAATGTCTGATATGGTATCCCTGTTTCGACTGCTTCATCCTTGAAATAGTCTATTACAGACGGCGAAATCTTAATGGTGATCTGTTTCTTTAACTCTTTCGCATACGGATTCGGTCTGGGATTTAATTTGTCAATATCATATTCCTCTAACATATCTCTCCTCCTCCTTTTGCGTCGCTTTTCTCGCAGATACGATCCGAATTACGGAGTCGTCACATCTATAACAGTGGCAAACCATGCACACATTTGCTTCGCTGCTCATCCCTAAAAGGATAAATCTGTCTTCATCGTCCGAATGCAGCGGATCGTCAAACAAAATAGCCGCCTCATCATAAAAGACGGAACTGGCTTCCTCAAAATCTATTCCGTGCTTTTTTATATTCTTTTGATTTTTGTTTTCGTCCCATTCAAAAAAATACATTTATAATAACCCTCTGCTATTTATATAGTAATTATACTATATTTATACCCTTTGCGTCTACCGTGTTTTTACCTCAAATTAAGAATAAGTGCCAATTCCAGCACAAGATCATGCCGGTATTATATACGATACCACATTTTCCATACAATATGTCTGACTTTTTTGCCGGAATAATCTGTGGTAAAAAATAATCTATCAAAACACCCCCTTCCCGCTTACGGCTCCACATCCCCCGTCTTCGGGGATGCCGCGCCGATTCCCTTTGGCGATGCGTTTTCTTTCACAGTCCCGTCCGCATATGCAAGCGCATAGGTGGAAAAAAGTCCCGTCGTGATCGTCACCGTATCATCCACCGTATCACGGTCGGACAACTGCACAACCCTCCCTTCGTGGTCGCGCAGTATGGAAAAAATCCGCGCCGTCTGCCGCAGCCTTTCCGGTATGTCGAACATAACGGCAAGTTCCCCGTTCGCCTCTGTAATCGTCTGCCAATCCGCATCACCAAGTTTCTTTTCGAGCGTCAAATCATAGTACACGCCAACGTTAAGCTGCGGATATGCCGCCGCGATTGTCTGCTTTTCTTCTTCCGTCAGGCTTGCCGGTTCATCCGTTACGATAAAGCGTATCTGCGCCTGTGCGCCCGCCGTTACCGCCGCAAGTTCTTCGGGAGAAAAGCATGCGGATAAAATCTGTGCCGTGTCACCCAAAAGAGCGCCGTTATACAACGGATTGCCGTTCGCATCGACTGCCATAGCCGAGATAACAACGCTCCCCTTTCCGTACTGCGTCCGCCGTCCCATGCCGAACGGCACCTGCGTCGTCGTCACTACTCTCGAAACGGTCGCCGCTGTCGCACCTGCCGCCGGAGTGGAAGTACTACTGCCTGATGATGTGCTACTGTAGTGCGACCCGCTGCTCCCTTGGGATGCGTCCGTGGTTGTCCTCGCCTCCGAGGACGGCTTTGCCTCCTTGGAAGGATACAGCGTTTTCCCCGTTGTGCTGGTGCCCGAATTGTCGCTTGTTCCGTTTCCGCCGGATGCCTCGCTATCGCCGGAATTGCCGCCGCCTGTTCCGCTTCCGCCGTTGCCGCCGTCGCCCGCATCGTTCCCTCCGGTTCCGCTGTCGTCCGTCGTGCCGCCATTGCCGCCATCATCGCCGGAGGAGGCATCGATGGTGCCCGTAACAGCATTGCTGTCAAGTACGATATTATTGCCGTCTCTTGCGCAATTTGTCAGCGTACCGGAAACAGAAAGCGTCTTGCCATCGCCAGCATGCACCACGTATTTATTTGAACCATTTGTATTGCGCAGTTGAAGGCTGCCTCCGTCAATCGTCACATTGCCGACTGCCCAGATGCCGCTTGCATTGTAACGGGTTCCCTGTACGGTAAGTGCCACCGTGCCGCCGTGGATTGTGATATCGCCGGCAGTATTCGAAAGAAATCCTGCACAGGAATCAGTCCCTCCAGTCACCGTCACTGTCACCGAACCATTTTGTATTGTCACATCCCCCTTTACTGTCATAAAACCGCATGCATGATTTTGGTTGCCGCCGGAAAAACTACCGCAGGTCAGATTGATGGTTCCGCTGTTTACCGTTATCCCTCCTTGATTCGCATGTACGCAATATGAGTGTAACGTTGCGTTGGGCAGCGACATCTGCAGATCGGGATTGTCACTGCCGTCGCCGATGGTTAAGCCGTAACAGTTAATTGCATAAGCCAACTGAAAACTGCTGTTGGTGGACGGTGTGACGGCAAGGCTGCCGCTGCCTCGAATCGTAAGATCACCGGCGGATTCTACATTCCGCCCATTGCTCGACGGCGTCCCTGCAACGATGCCCGAATAATACTTGTTGTTTCCATCGCTGCCGTATTGCCCGCCCCGGATTGTGTTCGCCGTGCCATCCGTCAGCACAATCGTCGCCGAGGATGTTTTGAACCACACGCACTTATCAATCGTCGCGCCGGAAAGCGTCAGCGTAGAGCCGTCCCATGTCCAGTTATCGCCCGAAGTCGTCGATTCCGTCAATTCCAACACGTCATCATCCGCCTCTGCCTCCATTACCGGAAGCAACACCCCCCCAGCAAGCGGCAAAAGCAGCAGGAACGCCAACACGCCCGCCGCCGCCTTTCGCAGCAATTTTTTCTCTGTTGCCACATGTTTTCGCATCTTTTTTCTCCTTTTCATGCCGTATCCAAACTACCATGCTCCGACTCCCATATATAACGAACCCCCGCACAAAAAACAATGCGTTATGTCAGATTGGTGCGTTTTTATGTCAACATGCGCATTTACGTTTGTCCGTGCGGCGTGCTATGATAGAATGGAGTAAATACAATTACGGGAGGGGAACATGCTGCGAATCGCGCTTGTAGATGATGAAAATGACGCGCTTATGCGTACCCGCGCACTGCTCAAAGACTGGCGTACAGAAGACGCGCAGATTGACGCCTTTTCCTCTGGAGGGGCGCTTCTTTCCGCAATGGATTCCGGCGGCGCATTTGACATTTACCTGTTGGATGTGATTATGCCGGAAATGGACGGCATCGCGCTCGGACACGCTGTGCGTTCTCGTGACGAGGACGGGAGCATCATTTTTCTTACGACATCGCCGGACTTCGCTCTGAACGGCTATGATGTATGGGCGCTTCAATATCTCATCAAGCCGGTAGACGCCCCGCGGCTTCATGATACTTTAGACCGCGCCGCAGCCTTGCAAAATCGCCGAAAAGACGGACACCCCGTCCACACGAAAAACGGCGACATATTCCTGTGCTTTGACGACATCCTTTACGCAGAAAAATACGGGCGTTTGGTACGTTATTTCTGCCGCGATGCTGTCATAGACAGCACTACGCTTGTCGGCGCATTTTCCGCCGCTGCCAAGCCCATGCTGGATTCCGGCAGATTTTATCTGTGCGGCAAAACGCTTGCGGTCAATCTTGCCGTCATTGAAATGGTGGATAAAGACGGCGTTGTTTTTTCTAACGGGACGAGGCTTGCGCTCGCCCGGACGCCGTGCAGGAATCTGCGCCTCGCATGGATGCGATATTATCTGAAAGGGGGCGGCAGGACTTGAAATTACCGAACCTGCTCAATACGCTTAGCGGCGTCTGGGCGATATTATGGACATATATGACCGATATCTTTCTTCTGAAATTGCGGTATTCGCGGCGTAAAACCGCTGTCATAAGCGCCGCGGTCCTGCTTGGCGTCATTGCGCTCAACGTCCTTGTATACGGTGCACTCGGTTCGCACCGTGCCGGGCAGATTTCGATTCTCATCCAGACGGCTCCCATGCTTGCGTGCATTTTTGCATTATCCGGCTACCGGGACGCACGGGCATTATTCACCTATTTTTTCGTGGTGGCAAACCTGCATGTGATTCTTGCTTCTACCTATATTCTGAATACCTTGTTCACGCCGGATACCTACTATATCAACTTCTTCGGAAGGCTGATCGGATACCCTCTTGTGTCATGGCTGTTTCTCGGGAAAATCCGAAAGCCCTATCAGTATGTGCTGGAAAAAGTGACTCACGGCTGGGGCGCCTTTGCCCTTGTCGCCGTGCTGTTCTATTTGATGCAAAACCTGATGCTGAACTATCCAAGCGAGATCACAACACGCCCGGCAGACCTACCCGCCTTTGGTTTGTTTCTTGTCCTGACGCCGCTTACGTTCTGGCGGATGTTTGATGCGCTGTACCGTCAGTGGGAACTATACGAAGCAAGAGAAAGGGAGCAACTTTTACAAATCCAGCAGGACGCGCTTTCGCACCGCGTCGAACAGTCGAAACTGTCTGAAAAGCGGCTTGCCGTCTGGCGGCATGACCTGCGCCATCGTTTTTTGACGCTGCGCATGATGTTAGAGCGCGGGGAAACGGGGGAGGCGCTTTCCTATGTGGATGCCGCGGCGGATACGCTTGCCGAAACAACGCCCCGCCGATGGTGCGAAAACACGGTTATGGACGCGATGTTTGCCGCTTATTTTGCCCTTGCATCCGACGCGGAAATCCGCATAGAGGCGGACATGGATGTGCCGGAGGAGATGGATATCCCGGCTACCGAACTGTCCGTGGTATTTGCAAACGCGATTGAAAACGCGATAAACGCCGTCCGCCCGCTGCCAAAAGCGCGGCGCGTCATCCGCTGCGAATGCATCCGCCGCCCGCAGTTTATGTTTTGCATCTCCAATCCTTATGACGGCGAAATCCGTTTTAACGATGACGGGCAGCCCGTCGCTTTGGAAAAGAACCACGGGTTCGGCACCGCCTCTATCGCCGCTTACTGCGAAAAACACGGCGCCTTCTGTGATTATGAATTGGAAAACGGGTGGTTCGTGCTGCGGGTGGTGCAGCCGTGAGCCGCCAATGGGCTTTGTCGGGGATGGTGCAGGGCTCTTGACTCCGGCACAAAAATGGGATAATATTTAATGGGAGTTTAGATTGTCCCATTTTTTTGAAAAAGGAGAATGCGCTATGGGCTACATTCATCGACATATGGAAGATACCATTGCACGCTTTCGTAGTGAATTTCCGGCAATCCTTCTTACAGGCGCCCGACAGACCGGAAAGACAACGCTTTTGAAAAATATTACGGCAAAGGAACATATCAAAAGCATCTCCTTTGATGATCCGTCCGAAGAAATGTCCGCAAAGTCTGATCCCCGGACATTTCTGATGCTCCATCCCGCTCCGTATATGTATGACGAGGTACAATATGTGCCCGATCTTTTTCGATACATAAAAATGGCGATTGACCAAGACCGACATCCTGGAATGTTTTTTCTCACGGGGAGCCAGCAGTTCAAACTGCATGAGGAGGCTGCGGAGTCACTCGCAGGCAGAGTCGGTATTCTCTCTTTGTATGGGCTGTCCGCAAGAGAAGTTAGAAAAGACAGTTTTCATCAGCCTTTTTTGCCGACCATGGAATACATAGCGAACAGACACTCTGCCAATATAGAGGCTGCGGATGTATGGGAAACCATCTATTTGGGCAGTTACCCGGAAGTCGCCCTCGGTCATGTGTCCCGCAATGATTTCTATGAAAACTATATCAAAACATACGTGGAACGCGACATCCGATTGCTGACGCAGGTCGCGGATGAACTGATGTTCATACAGTTTATCCGTACCGTAGCCGCCCGGACAGGCGCACTCTTAAATTATGCCGATATCGCAAAGGACATCGGCATCAGCGAAGTGACTGCCAAAAAGTGGCTTTCCCTGCTCGTAAGTTCGGGGCTGGTGTATCTGCTGCACCCATTTTCCCAAAACGTGGAAAAACGGGTGGTAAAAACGCCAAAACTCTATTTTATGGATACGGGTCTTGCCGCGTATCTGACAGGGTGGTCGTCTCCGGCTGTAATTCGTGACGGCGCGATGTCCGGCAGTTTTTTTGAAACCTATGTGGTCGGCGAGATTGTAAAATCCTTTGCCAACGCGGGGCTGACCCCTCCTCTATATTTCTACCGGGACAAGGACAAGATCGAGATTGATTTGATAATCTATGCCGACAATACCATCTATCCCATCGAAATAAAAAAAAGGGCAACTCCTGATAAAAATGATGCAAAAAACCTTCGCATCACAGAGCGGATAACAGGCGCCCAATCCGAAAACGGGCTTATCATCTGCAACTGTGATGCGCCGGTAGCCGTAAAGAAAGGCGTGCTTGCGGTTCCCGTCGGTTATATCTGAGTTGCCATTGCCAAAATCCTTCTAAGCAGCAGGGCGGCAGCCGCAATAATGCCGCTAATAGTCGCGGGGAAGCGGTCGCCCGTCTTCGGGGAAGCGGGTGCGTTCTGTTTCTGCGTCTTCGCATCATCTTCATACGTAAGCGCGTAGGTTGAAAAAAGTCCCGTCGCAATCGTTACCGTCTCATCTTCCGCATCAATGTCGGGAAGCAGGGTGATCGCGCCTTCATGCAAACGCAGTACCGAAAACCTGCGTCCCGGCGCAACCAAACCCTCCGGCACGTCCAACGTTATCGTCAGTTCCCCATTTGCCGCCGTGATCTTCGTCCAGTCTGCATTGCCGAGTTTCTTTTCAAGCGTCAGGTCATAGTAGCCCGCGACGGTCAAGCCCGGATAAGCCGCGGCGAACGTCTGCTTCTCCTCCGCCGTCACGGCGGGCGGCTCGTCCGTTACCGTAAGGCGAATATGTAGTTCCGCTCCGGCGCTTACCGCCGCAAGTTCCTCTGCGGTAAGGCACGCGGACAGGATCTGTGCCGTATCTCCGTTAAGCGCCCCGTTATACATTGCATTGCCGTTGCCGTCGACCGCTACGACCGAGATCGTGACGATGCCGCTGCCATAGGTCGCATGACGTCCCGTACCGAACGGTATGCGGCTGCTCGTGACCTGCTGCCTCGTCGTTACCGCCGTAGCGCCCGCCGTCGGCAGCGTCATAGGCTCGCT
>CAJOQZ010000324.1 GCA_905236585.1 uncultured Lachnospiraceae bacterium | reverse complement strand
TTCATAACGGAATCACCGGCATTGTCGGTCCGAACGGCAGCGGAAAAAGCAATGTTGCCGATGCCGTGCGCTGGGTGTTAGGAGAGCAGTCCGCCAAACAGCTTAGGGGCGCGAGCATGCAGGACGTCATTTTTTCCGGTACGGAGAACCGGAAGTCATTAAGTTACGCCTATGTCGCGATTACGTTAGATAATTCCGACCATGTGCTGCCGGTGGATTTTGAGGAAGTTACGATTGCAAGACGCGTCTATCGCAGCGGAGAGAGCGAATATCTGCTGAACGGCACGACGTGCCGGCTTAAGGACGTCAACGAATTATTCTATGATACCGGCATCGGCAAAGAAGGCTATTCCATTATCGGGCAGGGGCAGATTGAGCGGATTCTTAGCGGCAAACCCGAGGAGAGGAGGGAACTCTTCGACGAGGCGGTCGGCATCGTAAAGTATAAGAAACGTAAAGTCGCGGCGCAGAAGAAACTTTCCGAAGAGCGGGATAATCTTGTCCGCGTTAATGACATTCTAAAAGAACTGGAGCGACAGGTCGGTCCCTTGGAGGAGCAGGCGAAAGCGGCGCATCGCTATCTGGTATTGCGCGACGAGATGAAAAAACTTGACGTGAATCTGTTTCTGATCGAGGTCGAACGGTTAAACGGCGAACTTGCTGTTCTTAAAGAAAACTATGAGAACGCGAACAGCGAGTTGAATGCGAATAGCGAAGAAAACGAAAAGATCCGACAGGAATACGCGGCATTAGAGCAGCAGATTCTTACGATCAATGATCGGATCGAATCCATCCGCGAAGAAGAACAGAATACAACGCTGACTAAGGGCAAGTTGGAGAACCAGATTTCTCTGTTGGAAGAGCAGATCCGTTCCGCGGAGAGCAACCGTGACAATTTTGACGAGCGCAAGAATGAACTTGAGCGGGATATTGCAGCAAGCAAAGCGGAACAGGAGAAGTTTACCGCACAAAAAGACGACCTTGCAAAGATGCTTGACGAGGCGGTATTGAGTCTTCAAAAGGCAAAGGATTACTATACCGAGATTCGGACGGAGATCGACCGCTGCAATACGGCGATCGAGGAGAATAACGCGAAGATACTTTCCCTTTTGGATGAGAAGGCAAATGTCAAATCCGAAAACAGCCGTTTGCGCACGCTTATCGATCAGACAAATATCCGCCGGGCGCAGTTGAATAAGCGCCTGTTAGAGCAGAAGACAAAAGAAGAAGTCATCCATCTGCGCGTCGAAGAGTTGAAGGCGGCGTATGACCGTGCGACGGAGGAGTTGTCCGGTTATCAAAAAAAACAGGAAGACATCCGAAGCGAAGTATCGGAAAGAAGAAAATCACTTTCCGAAGCGCAGAGTGAACTGCAGCAGCAACAGGGAAAATATAACCAGCTCCAGTCGCGTCTGGAGGCGCTTCAAAACATTGCCGAGCGTTATGACGGGTACGGCAACAGCATTCGCCGCGTTATGGAGCAGAAAGGCGCAAAGCCCGGGCTGATCGGCGTTGTTGCGGACTTGATACATGTTGAAAAGAAATACGAAACGGCGATTGAGACAGCGTTAGGCGGCAATATCCAAAATATTGTGACCGAAGACGAAGAGACAGCGAAAGAAATGATCTCCTATCTGAAGAAGAATCATTTCGGGCGGGCGACGTTTTTGCCGCTTACTTCGGTGGATGGCCGCGGTAATTTCAAAAAACGGGAAGTCCTGCATGAAAAAGGCGTGATCGGCATGGCGGACGAACTGTTGGAGTTCGACGGAAAATATGCCGGGATCATGGCGTATCTGTTGGGGCGCGTCGTGGTCTGTGAAAAAATCGACGACGCATTATCGCTTGCGCGGAAGAACCGCTATTCCCTTCATATTGTGACGTTAGAGGGGGAGTATCTGTCGCCGGGCGGCTCGCTTTCGGGTGGTGCGTTTAAGAACCGCGGGAATCTGCTGGCGCGGAACCGGGAGATTGAAGATTATCGGAACGAACTGGAGAAGATTGCAAAAACAATCGAAAAGGCGAAGGCGAGGATTGAGGATGTTGAGACGGCGATCGTTCTTTTAGAAGAAGACGAAAAAGAAAATGCGGATAGTTTGCAGCAGGCGGCGCTTGCGCAAAATACCGCGAAGATCAACTACGAATCGGCAGAAAAAGAAAAAGAGAGCGGCGAAAGCGCATATCAGTCATTGTCTGAAGAAAGCGATCAGATCGAAAAAGAGATCGCGGATATCGACGCGGGCAAAAAAGAGAACGCCCGCAAGATGGAGGAACTTACCTCGTTAGAAAAGACCTTGCATGATGAGATCGAGGAACTTCAGCGTACCTTGGATCAGCAGACGTATATGGAGACGACCGCCCAGCGTAACGTATCCGAAATCGAAATGGAAGAAATGAACGCCAGACAAAAAGTTACGTTTGCTGACGAGAACTTATCCCGTGTGACGGCGGATGTGGATCGTTTTACCGAGGCAATTGTACGGCTGAAGGAGCAGGCAAGCAGCGCGGTCGGAGAAATTGACGCGAAGAAGGCGGACATTGAGGCGATCAAGGAGACGATTGCCGGAGCGGATGAGAACTTTGCCCGATTAGAAGAAGAATTAAAGGCGTCGCAAGAGAAAAAAGCGAAGATGGATGCCGACTATAAAAGTTTCTTTGAGAAACGCGAAACGATTTCCGACAATATGAACCGCTTGGAAAAAGAACTCCTTCGGCTCGATGCGCAGCGGGAAAAGGCACAGGATGCGTTGAGTTTTCAGAATAACTACATGTGGGATGAGTATGAGCTGACCCTGCATGCGGCGATGGAGTTGAAGGACGACAGTTACGCCGATCCGGTGCAGATGAAAAAGGATCTGACCGGCGTCAAGGATGAGATCCGTTCGCTCGGTTCGGTCAATGTCAATGCGATTGAGGATTATAAAGAGGTTTCCGAGCGCTATGAGACGATGAAGACGCAGCATGACGATATCATTGAGGCAGAGGAGCGCTTGGTCGGGATTATTGACGAACTCGATATCGGTATGCGCAAGCAGTTCGAGGAAGGCTTTGCCGATATCAAACGTGAATTTGACGCGGCTTTCAAGGAGTTGTTCGGCGGAGGAAAAGGAACGCTGGAACTGATTGAGGGCGAAGATATCTTAGAGAGCGGCATCAAGATCATTGCGCAGCCGCCGGGTAAGAAACTACAAAATATGATGCAGTTGTCGGGCGGGGAGAAATCCCTGACGGCAATCTCGCTCCTTTTTGCGATTCAGAACTTAAAGCCGTCCCCGTTCTGCCTATTGGATGAGATTGAGGCGGCGTTGGATGATTCCAATGTGGGGCGGTTTGCGACCTATCTGCATAAATTGACGAAAAATACGCAGTTTATCGTAATTACGCACCGTCGCGGAACCATGAATGCGGCGGACCGGCTTTATGGCATTACCATGCAGGAGAAAGGTATTTCCACATTAGTATCGGTCAACCTGATCGAAGCGGACTTAGACGAATAGAGGTAGGATATGGAAGATAAAAACGGCGGTTTTTTTGCCCGTCTGGTCGGGGGGTTGAAGAAGACCCGCGACGGCTTTGTAAAAAATGTAGATTTCGTGTTCAACGGATTTACGAATATCGACGAAGATTTTTATGATGAGATTGAAGAAACGCTGATTATGGGCGATATCGGCGTGCGGACGACCGAGCGTATTGTTGCCTATCTGCGGCGGCAGGTCGTAAAGCGCGGGATCACGCAGCCGGCGGACTGCAAAGACATCCTGATTGAAAGCATCAAGGAGCATATGCATGTCGGCGAGACGGCGTATGATTTTGAGGAGAAGACGTCCGTTGTGTTTGTCGTCGGGGTCAACGGCGTCGGCAAGACGACGACCATCGGCAAACTTGCTGCAAAATACAAAAAAGCAGGGAAGAAAGTCCTCGTTGCAGCAGCGGATACGTTCCGTGCGGCGGCTGGCGGACAACTGAAGGAGTGGACGAACCGTGCGGGCGTGGATATGATCGGCAGCGCAGAGGGAAGCGATCCGGCATCCGTTGTATTTGACGCCGTTTCAGCGGCAAAGGCGAGGGGCGCGGATATCCTTCTTGTAGATACGGCGGGGCGGCTCCATAACAAAAAGAATCTGATGGACGAACTGGCGAAGATGAACCGGATCATTGACCGGGAGTTTCCGGAGGCTTATCGGGAGACGCTGGTTGTTGTTGATGCGACGACTGGGCAGAACGCGTTGAATCAGGCGAAGGAGTTTTCCGAAGTGACGGATGTATCCGGCATCGTTTTGACGAAAATGGACGGAACGGCAAAGGGAGGCATTGCCGTGGCAATCACGAATGAACTGTCGATCCCGGTGAAGTTTATCGGCATCGGGGAGACTGTGGATGACTTAGAGAAGTTTGATGCGGAAGAGTTTGTCTCGGCGCTTTTCCGAACGGAGGGTAATTAACATGCTTGAGAAAAAGGATTTTGACGAAGCCTGCCGACGCGTCAGCGAAGTTACGCTCGATACCAAACTCATTTACAGTGAGTATTTAAGCGCCAGAAGCGGCAACGAAGTATATTTGAA
>CAJOQZ010000323.1 GCA_905236585.1 uncultured Lachnospiraceae bacterium | reverse complement strand
TGCCGGACGGGCGCGTTCTTGATCTCTTCGATGGCGGGCGGGATCGCTACTCCGCTGATGTCATGCAGATCATCCGTCAGATCCATATCGCTCTTCGCCGGATCATCCCTGCCGATTGCCTTCATAACGCTTCGGGTGAACTTGTACGGACTGGCGGTGCTTGCAATGACGCAGACGCGGCTGTCGCCGGTTTCGGTCTTGTATTTCCCATAAACCGCCGAAGCGACCGCAGTATGCGTATCAATGACATACCCGGTTTTTTCAAAAAGACGCTTGATCTCCGCAGCAGTCTCCTCCTCGGAAGCAAAGTTGCCGTAAAAATCCGACAGCCCTTTTCTCATATCGTCGCTGATATCGTATTTGCCGCCGCTTGTCAGCGCCGCCATCAACTCCTTTGTTTTTGCGTCATCATCCCCGCAGATGCGGTAGATCAGCCGCTCTAAGTTGCTGGAAATCAAGATGTCCATTGACGGGGAACTGGTAAGGATAAAGTCACGGTTCTTATCATATGTGCCGGATGAGAAGAAATCATAAAGGACTTTATTCTCATTGGATGCACAGATTAACTTATGTACCGGAAGCCCCATTTCCTTCGCGTAGTACGCCGCTAAAATGTTGCCAAAATTGCCGGTCGGAACCGTAATATTGATTGCCTCGCCATCGCGAATCTTACCGCCGCGCAATAGTCTCGCGTAGGAAGCGACATAGTAGGCGATCTGCGGAACAAGGCGCCCGATATTGATTGAGTTGGCGGAAGAAAACTGATATCCTGCGGCATGTAATTCATCCGCAAGAGCCGCATCATTAAACATTTTTTTCACGCCAGTCTGCGCTTCGTCAAAATTGCCGTCAATACCGACAACAAAGGTATTATCGCCGGTCTGCGTTACCATCTGACGCTTTTGGATGTCGCTGACGCCGTCCTTCGGATAAAATACAATGATCTTCGTGCCGGAAACGTCGGCAAATCCCGCCAGTGCCGCTTTACCGGTATCGCCGGAGGTGGCGGTTAAAATCACGATATCGTTTTGGATCGCGTTCTTGCGCGCCGCCGTAATCATCAGGTGCGGCAGGATGGAAAGCGCCATGTCCTTAAACGCGATCGTTCTGCCGTGGAACAGTTCCAGATAATACGCACCGTCCGCCTCTTTTAATGAGGCAATCTCAGGCGTATCGAACTTCGCATCATAGGCGGCATTAATACAGTTTTTCAACTCCTCTTCGGTGTAGTCGGTCAGATATAACTTCATGACTTCGTAGGCAATCTGCTGATACGTCATCTTGGATAGTTCGGCAGGCGTTTTGTCGAGTTTTGGAACGGAAGTCGGAACGTACAGCCCGCCGTCCTTCGCCAGACCTTGTAAAACGGCTTCGGACGCCGATGCAGTATTGTTCTTATCGCGGGTGCTAACGTATGTAATATTCATGGCATGTATTTCTCCTGTTGTGGCTTTATCCAGCATAAATAATCTGTAAACGTCCGCCGTACTGCGAACAGTCACAAACATTGTATCAAAACAAGGGGAAGAATACAAATAAATTTGTCTATTCGGCATCTTATTATGGTAGAATAGCCTTATGAAAAAAGGCGTATATCAGACAACAAAAAAGGACGGCACCGTATACTACCGCGCAAACATTACGCACGCCGGAAAGCATATCTCCCTCGGCAGTTTTGATACCGAAGAGGATGCCGCGGCAGCGTATCAAGCGGCGGGACGGCTCTATGCGGATACGGATATTACGATTCTGAATTTATCGCATCAACACGAGCCGCTGTCTTTTGACAAAGCGGTCACGATTTTGAACCACCGCGACCACAAAATCTACATCAAAACGCCGATTTATTTACAGACCGGCTATTTTTCGTATTTTCTGAAAGGCGTCGGTGAACTGAAATTCGACAACGACGATCTGTTCTACTATTCCGAACACCGCATCTTGGTACACGACGGTCACATTTACGTCAACGACTTCGGGATGCAGTACGGGATTTTAGCACGATACGGGATCAAGAATTTTGCCGTCGCCGGTAAGGATTATACATTCGCAAACGGCGACGAACTGGATTTCCGCTATCAGAATATCATTGTCGTAAACCGCTACCACGGCGTGACGAAAAAGACGGTCGCCGGAAATGTCCGCTATGAGGCTAAAATCCACATCAACGGAGAATATCTGATCGGGCGGTTCCGCAGCGAACCGGAAGCCGCCGTGGCGTACAATAAGGCGGCTGACGCCGCCGTGGATGCCGGTGTGAAAAAGAATTTCATTCAGAATTATGTTGTGGATTTCTCGGCGAAGGAATACGCGGATGTTTATTCGCAGATCGCCTTGCCGGGGAAATATTTGGAGTATTTAAGGGATTTCTGAGTTTTTGATTTGTGGTTTTTTAGGTTTACGGCTTACTCCCTCACGATAAAATATATCTCTCACGGCAGAAACAACTGCCTTTGAGAGATATATTTTCCGTGAGGCGATTTCATTCATCGCGAAATCTTATTCTCTTAGTAGACACTGCTGCCTTTATGAGATAATTTTTCCGTGAGGCGATTTCATTCATCGCGAAATCTTATTCTCTTAGCGGAGATTACTTCCTTTATGATATAT
>CAJOQZ010000322.1 GCA_905236585.1 uncultured Lachnospiraceae bacterium | reverse complement strand
GGTTAGTTTTATGGCTAAGGTTGCAAGAAAAACAACAAAAAGACGTGTCAAGAAAAACGTTGAACACGGTCAGGCACATATCCAGGCGTCATTTAACAACACAATCGTTACGTTGACGGACGCACAGGGGAATGCCCTTTCGTGGGCAAGTGCCGGTGGACTGGGATTTAGAGGTTCAAGGAAATCTACTCCCTATGCTGCGCAGATGGCAGCGGAAACGGCATCGAAGGCTGCATTGATACATGGTTTGAAGACGGTTGACGTATTTGTCAAGGGTCCGGGTTCCGGCAGAGAAGCGGCGATCCGTGCGATTTCCGCCTGTGGGATTGAGGTAAAGTCGATTAAGGACGTAACGCCGGTTCCGCATAACGGATGCCGTCCGCCGAAACGCAGAAGAGTCTAACTAAGGGAAGGGAGATTTTTGAAATGGCAGTAAATAGAACACCCATCTTAAAAAGATGCCGTTCGCTTGGATTAGAGCCGGCGTTTTTAGGAGTGGACAAAAAATCAAAGCGTCATCTGATCCGTTCGAATCGTAAAGTTTCCGAATACGGACTGCAATTAAGAGAAAAACAGAAGGCGAAGTTTATCTACGGCGTGCTCGAAAAGCCGTTCCGCAACTACTATGAAAAAGCGGACCGCATGAAGGGCATGACCGGCGAGAATCTGATGGTTCTCTTGGAGAGCCGTCTGGACAATGTAATTTTCCGTATGGGGCTTGCCCGTACGAGACGCGAGTCGAGACAGATTGTCGGCCATAAGTTTATCTTAGTCAACGGCAAGTGCGTCAACATCCCGTCCTATCAGGTAAAGGCGGGCGACGTGATTGAAGTGCGCGAGACGAAGAAAGGTTTACAGCGGTTTAAGGACATCCTTGAAGTGACCGAGGGCAGGATGGTTCCCGAGTGGCTGGAGTTTAATCCGGAAACGATGCAGGGAACGATTAAGGAACTGCCGAACCGGGATCAGATTGATGTATTAGCGGACGGCGCGGTTGATGTCATGCTGATCGTCGAGTTGTATTCGAAGTAAGGATTTGACTTGACTTCATGCTGATTACATAATATAAGGAGGTCAGCAGAGTGTTCGATTTTGAAAAACCAAACATTGAAATCGCTGAAATGTCGGAAGACAAGAAATTTGGCAGTTTTGTAGTCGAACCGTTGGAGCGCGGTTATGGTACGACGCTCGGTAATTCCCTTCGTCGGATCATGCTTTCCACCTTACCGGGAACGGCAGTCAGCCAAATTAAAATCGACGGGGTTTTGCATGAGTTCTCATCCATTCCGGGGATTAAAGAAGATGTGACGGAAATCGTCATGAACATCAAGGAACTCGCGCTTCGCAACAATTCCAAGACGGATGAGCCGAAGACGGCGTATCTCGAATATGAAGGCGAGGGCGTCGTTCATGCGAGCGATATCAAGTTTGACCCCGATATCGAAGTGATGAATCCGGATTTGGTGATCGCGAATCTGAACGGAGGGGCGGACTGCAAACTCATCATGGAACTGACCGTGACGAACGGACGCGGCTATGTCAGCGCCGACAAGAACAAGACGGACGATACGCCGATCGGCGTGATACCGATTGATTCGATTTATACGCCGATTGAGCGCGTGAACATGAAGGTAGAGGACACGCGTGTCGGACAGGTCACGGACTTTGACAAGTTGACCCTTGACGTATATACGAACGGGGCGCTCGGACCGGACGAGGCGGTCAGCCTTGCGGCAAAAGTTCTGAATGAGCATCTGAATTTATTTATCAACTTATCGGATGCGGCGGATGACATTCAGATTATGAATGAATCCCAGTCGGAGGATAAGGATAAAGTCGGTGAAATGCCGATAGAAGAACTTGAACTGTCAGTTCGTTCTTATAACTGCTTAAAGCGTGCCGGGATCGGTACGGTTAAGGAGTTGTGCGACAAGACGCAGGACGAGATGATGAAGGTTCGGAACTTAGGACGGAAGTCTTTGGATGAAGTCCTTGAGAAATTAAACGAACTGGGCTTGTCTCTTCGCAACGAAGACGACTAAAGGAGTCCGAAAATATTCCGGTAAGACCGAAGAGCGCGGGAAAGGAAAGAACAATGGCTAAGTACAGAAAGTTAAGCAGAACATCTTCTCAGAGAAAAGCGCTTTTGCGCAATCAGGTAACGAATCTGCTTTATCACGGACGGATCATTACCACCGAAGCAAAGGCAAAAGAAGTTAAGAAGATTGCGGAAGGGCTTATCGCGTTAGCGATCAAAGAGAAGGACAACTTCGAAAAAGTGACCGTACAGGCGAAGGTGGCACGCAAGGATAAAGACGGCAAGCGAGTTAAGGAAGTTGTGGACGGACATAAGGTTACCGTTTACGATACCGTTGACAGGGAGATCAAAAAGGATCTGCCGAGCCGGCTGCATGCACGCCGTCAGATGCTTAAGGTACTATATCCGGTCGTAGAGGTCGGCGACAAGAAGCGCGACACGAAGAAAGTTGACATGGTGGCAAAACTCTTTGATGAACTCGGACCGAAGTATGCGGGACGGAACGGTGGATTCAGCCGCATCATTAAGATCGGACAGCGCAAAGGCGATGGGGCACTGGAAGTAGTGCTTGAACTGGTGTGAGCGCATTACGAGCATATTAGATGAGTTTATTAGATTAAAATGATCCCGTGCTTTTTTCGGCACGGGATTTGCTGTATCATAAGGCAATGAACAAAAAGGTATTACACACATTAGAATATGACAAGATCATCGAACGGCTGAGCGAACATTGCACGTCGGAAGCGGGGAAGAAACAGGCGCATGCTCTTATGCCCCGGACGGACCGCTCCGCGGTGGTATTCGCGCAAAAAGAAACGGCTGCGGCACTCTCCCGGCTCTTTAAGAACGGGACGTTTTCGTTTGCCGGAATAACAGATGTCGAAGAATATGCTAAGCAGTTGGAGATCGGCGTGAGTCTTAGCACGGCAGAACTTTTGAAGGTGGCAGGACTCCTTGAAGTGGCAAAACGCGCCAAGGCGTATGGCGCGAAGAAGAGGGATGACGAAGCGGACGACGTGCTTAGCGGATATTTTTCACAGATTGCGCCGCTTACGCACATTTACGAAGAAATTCGGCGGTGCATCTTATCGGAAGAGGAGATTGCAGATGACGCGAGTTCGCAGCTGGCGTCGATCCGCCGCTCGATACAGATTACAAATGCGAGGATTCGCGAAAAGTTATCACAGATGTTAACCTCGCCGACGGTGCGTGATTATTTGCAGGATGCCGTTGTTACGATGCGGGATGGAAGGTACTGTCTGCCGGTGCGGGCGGAGTTCAAGTCGCAGGTGCAGGGCATGGTGCATGATGCTTCCGGCAGCGGAGCGACGCTCTTCATTGAACCGATGGCGGTGGTGCAGTATAATAATGAAATACGCCAGTTGGAACGGAACGAAGCGGAAGAGATCGAACGGATTTTGGCGGTGCTGTCCGAAAGAGTGGCGCAGGAGATGGATGCGATCCGTTTGGATTATCAAATGCTTGCGGTGCTGGATTTTATTTTTGCAAAAGGAAGGCTGGCGCAGGAAATGAACGGCGCAGCACCGCGGTTCAACGAGGAAGGGATCATCCTTCTGCGCGGGGCGAGGCATCCGCTGCTTGACGCGGCAAAGGTCGTGCCGGTGGATATCACCTTGGGCGAGACGTTCCATCAGTTGATCATTACAGGGCCGAACACCGGAGGGAAGACAGTTTCGTTAAAAACGGTGGGGCTGTTGGCGCTGATGGGACAGGCGGGTCTGCATATTCCGGCAAAAGACCGAAGCGCGCTGCCGATATTTACCGAAGTATATGCGGATATCGGAGATGAACAGTCCATCGAGCAGTCGCTTTCGACGTTTTCGTCGCATTTGACAAATATCGTGGATATCATTGCGCACGCGAAGGAGAACCCCAAGGCAACTCTTGTTTTGTTCGACGAGTTGTGCGCCGGAACCGATCCGGCGGAGGGGGCGGCGCTCGCAACGTCGATCCTGAACGGGCTGCGCGAGAAAAACGTGCGGACCATGGCGACCACCCACTATTCGGAGTTGAAACTCTACGCCTTATCTACCGACGGCGTGGAGAACGCAAGCTGCGAATTTGACGTTGAGACGTTAAGCCCGACCTACCGCCTTTTGATCGGAATACCGGGGAAAAGCAACGCGTTTGCCATCTCGAAAAAACTCGGACTGCCGGAAGAGATCATAGAAGACGCGAAAAGCCGGATGGACGAAAACGACCGCAGTTTTGAGAACATGATCGTTGACCTTGAAAATAAGCGGCATGCGTTGGAAGAGGACGCGGCGGCGGTTCGAAAGGAAAAAGAGGAGATCGCGGCGCTTCGGGAAAAGGTAAAAGAGCAGAACAGGAATTTAGATAAAAAACGCGAAGAGATCATCCGCAACGCGAATGAAAAAGCGTCGAACATTTTGCGTGACGCGAAATATGCCGCGGACGCGGCGATCCGCAATATCAATAAATACGGGACGAGCAGCCCCGATATGGCAAAACTTGAGAAGACGCGGGGCAATATCGGACAAAAATTAAATACGACCCAGCAGAAAGCAAGCGCAAATACAGCGCCGCAGGCAAAACGCAAAACGGTCGATCCGAAAAAACTGCATATCGGCGACGCGGTGCGCGTGCTGTCGATGGATACGACAGGAACGGTACATACGCTGCCGAATGCGAAAGGCGACCTTGAGGTGACGATGGGGATCATGCACGCGAAAGTCAATGTGGCGGACATCGAAAGGATCACCGAAGAGGAAACCTATACCGCAATGAAGGAAAAACGCCTCCCGAAGCGGGGAAGCAAGGGAGGCGGAAGTTTTTCGAAGGCGGCAACGATATCGCCGGAGTTGAAACTGCTCGGCATGACCGCGGATGAGGCGGTCGCTGCGCTGGATAAATATCTGGATGACGCCTACCTGTCGCATCTGCACAGCCTTAGGATCGTACACGGAAAAGGAACCGGCGTTCTGCGAAAAGCGGTGCATGACTATTTGCGGCGGCAAAGTCAGGTGAAGGATTATCACCTGGCGGAGTTTGGAGAGGGAGACAGCGGCGTAACGATAGTGGAGATATAAAAAAGCATTTCACGGGGAGGAAAGCGAATGCGACTGGGAGATTTGGTGGAATTTGATCTGCCGACAGGAGGAATGCGGGGCATGCAGTATATACAGGATTTGCAGGAGGGCGACCGGGTCAAGGAGGTTTATCTCTGTAAAAAAATCGTCAATGCGGTAACGAAGAACGGGAAAGCCTATCAGACGGTGACGCTGCAGGATAAAACGGGAACGGTGGACGGAAAAGTCTGGGAGCCGGATTCGCCCGGGATTGAGGAGTTTGAGGAAAACGATTATATCTGGATCACGGGCGACGTGACGATATTTAACAACAATAATCAGGTCAATATCAGACAGGCGAAAAGGGCGTTGACAGGAGAATACGATCCCAAGGAATATGTACCGGCAAGCGAGCGGACGCCGGAGGAGATGTATCAAGAACTGTTGGATCTGATTGATACGGTCAAGGCGCCGTATATGCAAAAACTGCTGGCAAAATTTTTCCGTGAGGATGAGGAGTTCAAGCAGAGGTTTTCGTTTCACTCCGCGGCAAAAAGCGTCCATCACGGGTTTGTTGGCGGACTGCTGGAGCATACGCTTTCGGTGGCGCACGTCTGCGACTTTTTTTCTAAAAACTACCCGTTTTTGGACCGCGATCTGCTGATGACGGCGGCAATCTGCCACGACATCGGAAAGGTAAGGGAACTGTCGCCGTATCCGAAACATGATTATACCGACGAGGGGCAGCTGCTCGGGCATATCATGATCGGCGGGTGGATGATCCGCGACGCAATCAAAGAGATACCGGATTTCCCGGAGATGAAAGCGAATGAACTGATGCACTGCATCTTATCACACCATGGGGAACTGACCTTCGGCTCTCCGAAGAAACCGGCGCTGTCGGAGGCGATCGCCCTGTCGTTCGCCGACAATATAGACGCCAAAATGGAAACCATGCGGGAGGCGCTTTATCAGGGCAAGAGCACGTCCTTAAAGTGGCAGGGATTCAACCGCTATATCGACAGCAACATCCGAAGAACCGCGCCCGAGGAGTTTGGGGAAGACGCGGAAAAATATGCGGATGGGGAGCAGATGCAGATGAAGTTTGAGGAGTAAGCGTGCAGAAAAACGAAATATTTCAACTGTATATCGAAGACATGAGCATCGACGGCGACGGCATCGGACATAAGGACGGACTGACCTTTTTTGTCAAAGACGCCGTAGTCGGAGATACCATTACTGCGGGCGTAACGAAGATGAAAAAGACATACGGTTACGCCCGTTTGATTTCCGTGGAAGCGCCGTCGCCGTACCGCGTAAAGCCGCTCTGCCCGAAGGCGAAGGTCTGCGGCGGATGCACGCTGCAGTCGCTTTCCTATGAAAAGCAGCTGGAGCAAAAGGAGAGGCAGGTAAAAAACGCGCTGCGGCGGATAGCCGGAATGTCGGAGGAGACGCTTGCTAAGGCGGCAAAACCGATCCTTGGGATGGAAGAGCCGTACCGGTTCCGCAATAAGGCGCAGTACCCTGTCGGGGAGGATAAGGACGGCAACATCGTAATCGGATATTATGCCGCGCACAGCCATCGGATAGTGCCGTGCGAGGATTGCAAGATCGGACCGGCGATAGACGGCGAGATCCGCGAGATACTAAAGCAATATATGATGAAGAACCATGTGCGGCCGTACAATGAAAAAACGGGGCGCGGCGACCTGCGGCATCTGCTGATCCGGCATGGGTTCGCAAGCGGCGAGATCATGGTGTGTCTGGTAGCGGCAAAAAAGGAACTGCCGAAGACGGAAGAGTTGGTCAAGGCACTGCGAAAGATTCGCGGCATGACGTCCGTCGTCGTGAATGTCAATACCAGAAAAGACAATGTGATTTTGGGAGAGCGGACATATCTGCTGTGGGGGAGCGAAACGATCCGAGACAGGCTAAACGGCGTGGAGTATAAGATATCCGCGAAGTCCTTTTATCAGGTAAATCCGAAGCAGACGGAAAAACTCTATGCAAAAGCCGTTTCCTATGCCGCGCCGAGAGGGGACGAGGCGGTCTGGGATTTATACTGCGGGATTGGGACGATGACCCTGCTTCTTGCAAAGAAGGCGCGTCATGTCTACGGCGTCGAAGTCGTGCCGGAGGCGATCGCCGACGCACGGGAGAACGCCCGCAATAACGGCATCGAAAACGTGACGTTCATAGAGGGCAGGGCGGAGGACGTTCTGCGGGGAGTGCCGGAATGGAAATCGGAGAACGAAGGATGGAAACTGTCGGAAAGCGGAGCAGATGAGGACGAAAAAGAAGTGCCGGAATATGAGGTGAAGAACGACGGCGAATATGCGTCGAAAAGCGATGCGCATGGTCTTGAAAAGCCGGATGTGAT
>CAJOQZ010000321.1 GCA_905236585.1 uncultured Lachnospiraceae bacterium | reverse complement strand
GGACGCCGGATTGCAGGGATCTTGCTTTCGGACGGAAGCCGCTTAGACTGCAAGACGCTTATCTTAGCGACTGGTCACAGCGCACGCGATACCTTTGAGACTTTGTTCGAACAGAAAGTTCCGATGACGGCAAAAGAGTTTGCGGTAGGGTTTCGGGTGGAACATCCGCAAAAGATGATTGACGAATGGCAGTATGGAAGCAGCGCGGCAAAGTACCTGCCGTCCGCGCCGTATAAACTCGTAGCGAAGGGTCTTTTGCGTCCTCTCTACAGTTTTTGCATGTGTCCGGGCGGCTATGTAGTTAATTCGTCTTCGGAAGAGGGCGGAACCTGCGTCAACGGAATGAGTTATGAGGCAAGGGATTCCGGCATTGCCAACAGCGCGATCGTTGTGGCGGTCGGGAAAAAAGAATACGACATGGCAGACCCGATGGCGGCGATCGCCTATCAACGCAGACTCGAGAGTGCGGTTTATGAAAGAGGACGCGGCGCGATCGTGCAGCAGTTGTTCGGGGATTTTATCGAGAAAAAGAAAAGCACGACATACGGCGGATTTTTAAGTTGTACCAAAGGGAGGGCGCTTCTTTCCGATTTACGGGGAATCCTTTCGGAAGAGATGGAAGACGTCTTTTGCGAGGGGATGCGGCGGATGGATGCAAAAATTCGGGGATTTGCCGATGCGGAGACGATCCTTTCCGGCATCGAAAGCCGGACGTCCTCTCCGATTCGGATAGGAAGAGACGACCGCTGCATGAGTCCGGTTAAGGGCTTGTATCCGTGCGGGGAAGGCGCGGGATATGCCGGGGGGATTGCGTCCGCAGCGCTTGACGGCATACGGGTCGCGGAAGCGGTGATAGAGAACATGGAAGAATAAAGGCAACGGTGTACTATGGCTGATTTTTCGCCGATGATGCGGCATTATTTACAAATGAAGGAAGAGTATGCGGACTGCATTCTGTTTTACCGTCTCGGGGATTTTTACGAAATGTTCTTCGAGGACGCGAAGACCGTATCGAAGGAGTTAGAGATCGCATTAACGGGCAGGGCTTGCGGACAGGAAGAGCGTGCGCCCATGTGCGGGGTGCCGTTTCATTCCGCCGACATCTATATCGCGCGGCTCATTGAAAAAGGATATCGGGTCGCGATCTGCGAGCAGATGGAAGATCCGAAGGAAGCGAAAGGGATTGTAAAGCGCGAAGTCATCCGCATCGTAACCCCCGGAACGAATATCAACGGCGAGGAATTAGACGAGACGAAGAATAATTATCTATGCAGCGTCCTATATCTCGGAGACGCGTTCGGGATCGCCTTTTGCGATGTATCGACCGGCGACTTTTTTGTGACGGAGCAGAATCACACTGCGGCGGTTGCCGAAGAATTGAAAAAATTCATGCCCTCCGAAATCATCTGCAACGAAGCATTCCTTGTATCCGGGATTGATCTGACTGCCATGCGGGAGGAAAACCGGATTGCGATTACGGAAAGGGACGCGGCGTTTTATGATGACGACGAATTGACGCGGATTCTTTACCGGCAGTTTAAGGTGAAGGATCTGAAAGGACTCGGACTTTCAGATTTTCCGGTCGGCGCCCTTGCGGGAGCGGCTGCGCTGAAATATTTGCAGGAAACGCAAAAAATGGATCTTTCGAATATCCGTACGTTGTCGGTTTATATCGAAGGCAATTATATGATGATCGACGCATCGACGCGGCGGAACTTGGAATTGATCGAAACCCTGCGGGATAAGCGGAGACAGGGTTCTTTGATCTGGGTGCTGGATAAAACGAAAACGGCAATGGGCGCACGCCTCTTACGGCAGTTTATCGAACAGCCGCTGATTAAAAAAGAGGATATCATTGATCGTCAGGATAGTGTCGGGGAACTGCTTTCTGACGTGATGCTGCGGGAAGAAATCCGTGAGTATCTGGACGCTGTCTATGACTTGGAGCGGCTGATGACGCGCGTTGTCTATCATACGGCAAACCCGAGGGATATGATCGCGCTGAAAAACTCCCTTGCGGTGCTTTTTGGGATTAAAGGGGTGATTTCCGATACCAAGTCATCTCTTCTTGCCGAAATGGCGTCGTCCCTTGACCCGATGAGCGATATATATGAACTTTTGGAACAGGCGATAAACGACGATGCGCCGGTGGGACTGCATGACGGAGATATCATTAAGCCGGGCTTTTTCGCGGAAGTCGACGAACTGCGCGACGCGAAAATCCACGGCAAGGGCTGGATTGCCGATCTTGCGGAAGAAGAGCGGCAAAAGACCGGCATTAAAAACCTAAAGATCAAGAATAACAAAGTATTCGGCTATTATTTGGAAGTAACGAAATCAAACTTGGATCAGGTGCCGGATTACTTTATTCGCAAGCAGACCTTGGCGAATGCGGAGCGGTACTATACGCCGCGCCTGAAGGAATTGGAAAATGAAGTCTTAGGGGCGGAAGACCGCCTGACCCATCTGGAGTTTGACCTTTACCGGAAAGTCTTAGATCAGGTGGCGGCGCAGATTGAGCGGATACAAAAGACCGCGAAGCAGATTGCCCTTTTGGATGTCTTACAATCCTTTGCAACGGTGGCGTCGAACCAGAATTATGTCTGTCCGAAGATTACAGAGGACGGCGTAATTGATATCAAAGGCGGACGGCATCCGGTGGTGGAACGGATGATTGAACATCAGATGTTCATTGCTAACGACACCTATCTCGATAATAAGGACAGCCGGATCTCGATCATTACGGGTCCGAACATGGCGGGGAAATCCACCTATATGCGCCAAACTGCGCTCCTTGTTCTTATGGCGCAGATCGGCAGTTTTATCCCGTGTGAATCCGCCAAAATAGGGATTGTCGACCGGATCTTTACCCGTGTCGGCGCGTCGGATGACTTAGCGTCGGGGCAGAGCACGTTCATGGTGGAAATGAACGAAGTCGCGAATATTTTACGGCACGCAACGAAGGATTCGCTTTTGATCTTAGATGAGATCGGGCGGGGGACGAGTACATTTGACGGATTGGCGATCGCATGGGCGGTGGTTGAATATATTTCGGATAAAAAGATAATCGGGGCGAAGACGTTGTTCGCGACGCATTACCATGAATTGACCGAACTCGAAGGAAAACTCTCCGGCGTCCATAATTACTGCATCGCCGTAAAGGAAAACGGCGACGATATCGTCTTTTTACGGAAGATCGTGCCGGGGGGCGCGGATAAAAGTTACGGGATACAGGTCGCGAAACTTGCGGGCGTTCCCGAAGTTGTAACAGATCGGGCAAAGGATATCGTAGAAGAATTGTTGCAGAATGATATCGCCGATATTGCAAAGAATATTTCGGTCGAGGGCGGGGCGGCAAAACAGCCGAAGGAGAAAAAGCAGGAAGATCTGCAAATGTCGATTTTTGATTTTCAGATCAACGATCCGGTCGTCGACGAATTGCGGGCGCTTGACATATCGAATATGACGCCGGTGGAGGCACTTCTTAAATTACAGGAATTACAGAACAGGGTAAAGGCATAACATGGAAAAAAAAGAGATCATTGCGCTTGATCAGGCGACCATCGACAAGATCGCCGCAGGTGAAGTTGTCGAGCGACCGGCGTCCGTGGTAAAGGAACTCGTGGAAAACGCGATTGATGCCGGTGCGACCGCGATCACCGTCGAGATCAAGGACGGCGGCATTACATTCATCCGTGTGACGGATAACGGGGAGGGCATTGAAAAAGAGCAGCTGCGCAATGCGTTTTTACGGCATTCGACGAGCAAGATCCGTGCGGCGGAGGACTTGTCGTGCGTGCAGTCTTTAGGCTTTCGCGGAGAAGCGTTATCATCGATCGCGGCGGTTTCGAAAGTCGAAGTCATGACGAAGACAAAGAGCGCGTTTGTCGGCAGTAATTATATCATCCATGGATCGAAAGAGGTGGAACTTGTCGATATCGGCGCACCCGAGGGAACGACCATGTTCGTTCGACAGTTGTTTTACAATACACCGGCAAGAAAGAAATTCTTAAAATCCCCCATGACAGAGGGTAACTATATCAGCGAGTTGATGGAGCATCTTGTACTGTCCCACCCGGATGTGGCGTTTCGCGTAATCATAAACAATACGTCTAAAATCCAGACATCCGGGAACGGCAGTCTGCAGGATGCCGTGTATGAGATTTATGGCAGACAGATTACGGCGGAGTGTCTTCCGATAGACGAGCAAACGCCGTATTTCCACATCCACGGATTTATCGGCACCCCGGCGATCAACCGCGGCAACCGGATGTATGAGACATTTTTTGTCAACCGCCGTTATGTCAAAAGCAAAGTGCTGCAGCGGGCGATTGAGGAGGGCTATGCGGGTTTTCTTATGCAGCATCAGTATCCGTTTTCGGTTCTTTTTTTGGATTTTTCCGACGGGAAGGTGGATGTCAACGTCCATCCGACCAAGCAGGATGTACGGTTCGATGACGAGGGCGCGGTCTTTAACGAATTGCAGCGCATCATCCATGACCGGCTTGCCGCAAGGGAAGATGTGGCAAAAGTGCCGCTTATGGTGGAAGAGAAAAATAAAGGGCAGAAAGCAGAGGGCGCGGAACCGTTTGAGAAGAACCGTCTGTCACAGATGAAGGCAGATATTGCCGCCGCAATCGCCGAGGATTCGCCGTATGCAAAACAGTATGGATATCGCGAATCCGAAAGCGTCGCTGCCGCAGAAATAGCAGAGGATATCGTGCCGGTCTATGCGTCCGGCAATGTGGCAAAAG
>CAJOQZ010000320.1 GCA_905236585.1 uncultured Lachnospiraceae bacterium | reverse complement strand
CGGGATGGGTGGAAAAATACGGGACAAACTCGGCGTATTTTTGCACGAATGACGCGCATACGGAGCCGTTGATCCGAAAACTGTTAGAATGCGGCGGATATTTTATCGAAGCGGATCTGCCTTCCCCGCTGCTCGGATATCCGGGGGCGCTTGATATGGATTTTACCGAGGACAATACGTCCACGGAAGAAAAGTTCCGGCGGATCGAGGACGCGGTTGTCGCAAACGGCGGCGCGGGGCGGTTCGGGACATGGACTTATTCCTATGGCTATACGGCTTCCGCCGGTTTGGCGGAGCATGCGAAAAATGTTCTTGCCGGGGAGAGCGAACTAACCGACGGCAACGACCTGTCGCGGGCGTTCGGCGTTTTTTCACCCGAGGCGGAATGGAACGGCTCGAAGTATACGGACGCCGCTACAGGCGAACAGTCGGACAATATTTTCCTTATCTATCAGGATACCTATATTATGGGCGCTCCCGGATATTATATGGGCGCCACGAAAATCGAAGTGCCCCGGGAATATTTTACCATTCAGTAAATGCGATAATAACGGGGGCGGTTTTGGAAACGGACCAGTCCCTGATGACGAGATGAAAGATGCAGAAACTGCGTAAGATCATACAAACGAAGATCATCGGTTCTAAGAACCGCATCAAAAACAGCATGGCGCTGTCGCTGATACTCGTGACCGTATTCGTGTTCGTCATGGTTTTTTATACATCAAGGCTGATTTATAATGTCGCCGTCTTAAACTCGAATGCGGTGATCGAAGATCGGATGTCGAGCGTATCCACGTTGATCGACAACCATTTGAATACAGCGGAAAACGTTTTGCAGATTACGTCGGACGCGGTGCAGCATATGATGATCAGCGGCAGTACGCCGTCGCGGATTCATGAATATCTGGTTGAGGAATCGGGCAATGTTACGAAGCAGTTCGGCGAAGATTACCACGGGCTGTACGGCTATATCATGAGCCGGTACATGGACGGGCTCAACTGGCAGCCGGATGCGTCGTATGATCCGAAAGACCGCGACTGGTATAAAGTCGCCGTTGCAAGCGACGGCGGGGTTGCGTTCGTGCCGCCCTATATCGACGCCCAGACAGGGGATCTGATCCTGTCAGTGTGCCGGATGCTGCCGGATCGGCAGAACATCGTATCGCTTGACATCCGGCTCAATGAGATGCAGTCGCTGATGGATGACCTTACGATCTACGGAAAGGGCTATGGGTTTATCGTAGATGAAAGCGGTTTGATTATCGCGCATAAGGACGAGTCGAAACGGGGGATTTTTCTTTCCGATACGCAGGGGGGAGAAGGGCTTTTGCATGCGATCATCAGGGAGGAATCCGGGAATTTTTCCTATACATATGACGGGGAAAAAAGCACGGTATTCGTAAATGCCCTGACGAACCATTGGTATGCGGTCATGGTTATCAGCAACAGGGAATTGTATCGGGACGTCGCAAGGCAGTTAGCGTCGAATATTGCGATCTGCGCGATCGTATTCCTTATGATTGCGTGGTTTTACCATGTCGGACACAATAATGAACGTTCCTATGCGAAGCAGATGGAAGAGATGAAACTCGACGAGCAGCGGGCGGCGTATGAGAGGAGAGTCCTTGAATTGGAAAAAGACGCTGCGGACGCGGCGAACCGGGCAAAAAGCGATTTTCTCGCCAATATGTCCCATGAGATAAGAACGCCGATGAATGCGATCATCGGAATGGACGAATTGATCCTTCGGACGGAGCCGAAAGAGGAGGTAAAAAAGTATGCGCTTGATATTCAAAGCGCAGGCAAGACGCTGTTGTCCCTGATTAACGACATTCTCGACTTTTCCAAGATCGAAGCGGGCAAAATGGATATCATCCCTGTGGATTACGACCTGTCGTCCGTCTTAAATGATCTTGTGCAGATGATACGTCCCCGCATGGAGGAAAAGGGGCTTGCCCTGATTCTGGATTTTGACGAAGAGACGCCGAAATTCCTGCGGGGCGACGAAATCCGGATCAAACAGATCATCATCAATCTTCTTACAAATGCGGTGAAATATACCCAGGAAGGGGAGTGTATTTTTTCTGTGCATTGGGAGGAGGCGCCGGATAAGGACGATGCCGTTTACCTTGATGTTGCGGTAAAGGATACGGGTGCCGGAATCCGGGAAGAAGACATGGAAAAACTGTTCTTAAAGTTTGAGCGCATCGAAGAGGAGCAGAACCGGAATATTGAGGGAACGGGGCTTGGGATGTCCATTACCATGAGCCTTCTTCGGTTGATGGACAGTGCGCTTGTCGTTGAGAGTACCTATGGAGTCGGTTCTACGTTTCGTTTCCGGCTGGAGCAGAAGGTAGCAAAATGGAGCCCCCTCGGCGATTACGAAGAATCCTTCCGAAACGCTGCCGCGTCGCAGCAAAAATATCACGAAAAGTTCACGGCGCCGGAAGCGAAAATCCTTGTCGTGGACGATACGCCCATGAATCTTACCGTTTTTATCAGCCTTCTTAAAAATACCGGCATGCGCATCGATACGGCGGAAAGCGGAGACGAAGCCATCATTATGACGCTTGAGGAAGAATATGATATTATATTTTTGGATCATATGATGCCGGGCAAGGATGGGATTGCAACCCTTCGTGAAATAAAAGAAGCAAACGGCAATCCGAATCGGCAGACGCCCGCAGTCTGTCTTACGGCGAACGCGATTTCCGGTGCAAGAGAAACATACATGGAGGCGGGGTTTGATGATTATCTGACGAAGCCGATTGATTCCGCAAAACTGGAAGAAATGATCATGCTCTGGCTGCCGGAGGATAAGATTATTACGGAAGAATCGGAATATACGGATGACCCAAAAGCTTCTGCATATGCAGTCGAATCCGATCTGGTGCTTCCGCCCGCAGTACATGAGATCGTGGAACTGGATGTAGCGGACGGCATCCGGCTGAGCGGCTCGGAAGAGACATACGTCGAGATGTTAAAAACATATGCCGGGATGGTTGGGTCGCATGCGAAGCAGACATGGGACTATTTCGAAGCCGGGGACATTAAAAACGCCGCGGTTAAGATTCATGCCTTAAAAAGCACGTCAAAGATCATCGGGGCGAATGAAATCAGTGAAGTGGCGCAGGAATTGGAGGATGCGGGGAATGCGTCGGACGGGGAGGCGCTCTCTAAGAGGCTTCCGGGACTGTTGGAACGCTGCATTACATTGGGCGCGGAGATTTCCGACGTTTTTGCGGAATGGGGAGAAGATGCGTCTTTGGCGGATGACGGGCGTCCATTCATTTCGGAGGAAAAACTAAAAAAAGCGTATGACAAACTGCGGGAATATGCTCTTGACAACGATTCCCTCGGAATAGAGTCCATCTTAGAGGAACTGTCGGACTACCGGCTTTCCGATCAGGACGAAGAGCGTCTAAAAGCCGTTCGGGAGGCGTATGACATGCTGGATTTTGAACTGATACCGGATTTACTGCAAGACGAAATGGGAGAATAAAATAATATGGCAAGCAGCGTAATGATTATCAGCAACAGTTCCGCCTTTATGGTGGATTCCATTCGGGAAAATTTGGAAGGGAACGGTTTTTTCCCGGTACGGACGTCCATACTCGGGGGAAAAGGATTCCGCGAGAAGATCGATGAGACGATGATGTTTTTGATCATCGCTTCGGACGACATGATGAAGAAGCAGGATCTTCTGCTTTTGATTCGGGACGCCTGTGTGAAGGATGATACAAAGGCGGTGTTCGTGATCGGCTACCGGGAAGACATCCGGTTGATGGAGACGGTCTTTCCGAAAGGGATTCTTGCGGAGTCCTTTGTCCGCCCGTTCGACATGAAAAAAATGGTAGCGGAAATGGTGGAGCATGAGGAAGAGATCAAGGCGAGGATCAAAAAGAGAAGGGACCCCTCCGAACAGTACCACATTCTTTTATGCGACGACGACGTGATGTATTTGAAAATGATGCAGGAGTGGCTGTCGGAACGCTACCGCGTCAACGTGGTAAAATCCGGGGCGCAGTTGATTTTGTTTATCGCAAAGAACAAGCCGGATCTGATCCTTTTGGATTACGATATGCCGGCGGCTTCGGGACCGCAGGTGTTGGAAATGATCCGGTCGGATGACGAGTGCATCGACATTCCGGTTATTTTTCTGACGGGCAAATCGGATAAGGACAGCGTTGTCACCGCCATGCAGTTCAAGCCGCAGGGGTATATGCTAAAATCCATGTCCCGGGAAAGCATTCTTGCGCAGGTGGATAGTTTCTTCGAAACGAAGCATTGGAAAAATATAGAGGTATAAAGGTTTGCGTTAAACGGCGCATGTAAGGTAAGAGTTTGTTTTCGTCATTAAAAATGTCCCTCCATGGATGATTTTTCGTCCAAGAGAGACATTTTTTATGCTTTATATTGTTCGGAGGGTAAGGAAGTGATTTGCGAATTGCTCCGTGCTTCGCACTTTCACAATCATATGTTCTGCGGCAGTTTAATGTTGATGTTCGTATAGTAGAACTCGTTCTCAGGGTCTTTGTTCTGCACCAGTTTGCGCATGATGATCTCAATCGACTTCGTGCCCTCGACATACGGCTCCTGGCTGATCGCAGCGGTAATGATGCCTTTTTCCATAAATTCCTTTGTCGCGGAGATCTCGTCGAACGTGATGCAGGTAAAATTCGACCGGACCGTCATCTGATAGAGGCTTTTGAGTCCGCCGTACAGACCGCCCGCAGTGAATAAAAAAGCGGTCAGCGTCGGATGCTCGATCGCGATGCGCTGGCAGGTCTCATAGCATTTATAGTCCTCGTCCTTGCATTCCCGGATCGTCTCCACCGTAATGTTCGGATAGTTCTTTTTCACTTCATCCAAAAATCCCTGCACGCGCTCGGCATGGGAGGAAACCTTGTTGGAACCCGTGATGATGCCGACTTCCGCCTGCCCGTTCGTGATCATCCCAAGGAACGCCCCGGCAGTCCTTCCGGCGCGGTAGGTATCATTCCCGACATAGGCAAGGCGCTTGGCATCAGGGATGTCGGAGTTGATCGTTACAACAGGGATACCCTTTTTATCGAACGCGTTGATGCGCTCACGAACTGCGTCGTCAATGAACGGAGAAAAGATCAGACCGTCGATATTCTCTTTTGCCATGTCGTCAAGCGCCGCAATCTGCGCATCGAGCGTGACCTCAATCTCGCGGATGATGAGTTTGATATCGTACTGCGAAAGTTTTTGAATTTCGTCGCGCATTCCGGCTTCTATGTCCTCGGCGAGTTTGTCCTTGCCGCCGAAGATGATGACGCCGATCTTGAAAGCCTTCCCCTTAGGCTCCAAAGATACGGACGCCGTTGTCGGATTGTAATCCATCTGCTTGGCGACATCCAAAACCTTTTTCTTGGTCGAATCGCTTACGCTGCCGCGATCGTTTAGGACTTTTTCAACCGTGCTTGCGGATACGCCCGCTTTGTCGGCGATTTCTTTCATTGTAGGCATACAGTTCCCCCTTTCAAAATCAAGGCGTTCACTTTAGAACGCCGTCCATTCCTTTCTACTTTACCACAAAACGCCGTAAGTTGCACCTGAAAAATAGGATTATGAATTTTTTTATTTTTTTCGTGCAAAGGGGCGCATTTTTGATATAATGAAAGCGGCGTACATTTTGAAAAGACAAAATACGGATCATGACGGAAAACGGAAAACTATACCAACCGCAAAAAGAAGAGACGACGCTTACGATTCAGTGGGGCAGCAGGGTTACGGAAATGATGCTTTTGATGCATACCGCGCTGCTGGTCTTCTTTTGGATGCTCGGCGTATACCCGATGATGGTCGTCAACATCTTTTCCGTAATTATCTACGGGGCGGAATTTCGCGTCTTAAAGAAGAACGCAGGGCTTTACCTCGGAATCTATATTGTCGAGGTTCTGATCCACATGACGCTTGCGATTGCTTTCGTCGGTTGGAGTTCCGGCTTCCAGTACTATGTGTTCGCCATGATCCCGGTCATGTTTTTTGCCGATCATACCGTCCGCAAAGACGGCAATTCGTCAGCGCATCCGGTGCTTTTTTCGACGCTTGCGATCCTTGCGTTTCTGCTCTGTCGATGGATTGCGCAGACTTTTTCGCCGGTCTTTCCGATCCCGACGAATATCGCGTTTTGGGCGAATACGATCAACGGCGTGGCTATTCTGCTGATGCTGTTCGTTTTCTCGATTGTCTATATTCACCGAATCTTAGAGATCGAAAACGAACTGGTTGCGAACGCGGAATTTGACGAACTTACCAAACTGCCGAACCGGCATTATCTGGATCGTCTGATGGATGAGCAGAAGATCGGCGCCGCAGACGGTATTGCAGAATACGCGGTTGCGATATTGGATATTGATAATTTCAAAAAAGTTAACGACCGTTTCGGGCATCTCGCGGGCGATCAGGTGCTGAAAAAATTAGCCGGTATTTTAGCGCGTTCGGCGGCAGACCATGAAAATGTTTTTGCTGCGCGGTGGGGCGGAGAGGAATTTATGCTTTTGGCGATCCGGGACGATGCGTACGGGAGGCTGATGGATATGACGGAAGATGTGCGGCGGCAGTTGGAACGGTCGGTGGTGCATTTCGACTACTGGCAGATTGTCGTTACGGCGTCAATCGGCGTGTCGGGGACTACGGAGTCGCTGCATTTTAAGGATCTGACGGAAGAGGCGGACAAGTGCCTGTATGAGGCGAAAGGCTCCGGCAAGAATAAAGTCATCGGAAAGTACGGGGAACGATAAGTGCGATTTTGGGATTGGTTGGAAACGAAAGAAGAGAATGCGCCGGCGCTGGATATTGTGCTGCCCGACAGCGACGAGCGGGTGCGGCAGAAGATCCGTTTTCACGGTCAGGTGCAGGGGGTGGGGTTCCGCTTTACCGTGCAGATGGCGGCGCGGGATCATTTTGTGACGGGCTGGGTCAAAAATGAATACGACGGCAGCGTGACGGCGGAGATGCAGGGGTTTGTCAAAGACATCCGCAAGGTGATCCGGGACACGCAGACGCACAGCCGTTTTATCCGCATTGACCGGATCGAAAATGAGTCAATTCCGGTGGATGTGCATGAGACGGATTTTCGGACATATTAGAATATGCGTTGCTGTTCGCGTCACTGAAGTCGTTGGCGTAAAGAAATCCAGTAAAACCAACGGCTTGGGGCACTGAAAAGTGGTTTACTGCAACAATGAAACGAAGAATAATAAAGCATAATCCACTATAATAAAAAGTTGCAATCGAATATTTAAGGAAAACCGACAAGATTTTTAAGGGATACTTTCTGGAAAAAGCATAGGAAGTATCCCTTTTTGTTATGGATGAATGATTTTTTAGGAGGAACTAAAAGTGAAGGTAAAACTATCGGAAACGGCGCGGGAGATAAAGTGGTTTAGGAAGATTCTTATTCGGGATAAGCGGTTGCAGCTCATGGAATGTGACACGATGCTTTTTCCGGGAAGCAACGAGCCGGGGACATTGAAGGAACTGTCGGATCTGCTCGGAAAAGAAACGATTGACCTTTACAACACATCCGATACAAGGGGGCAGAACCCGTCGAAGGGCGTCAACTACCAAAAGACAGGGAAGGAACTGCCATACTTGATCGTGAAGAGTTCAGATGCCCACAAAAAACATCGAACAGGGACACGATCATCTGGACGCAGTTCCGGGCAGACAGCGATTATCTAACGCTTTTTCCGTCTGCCCTTTGTCATGTTCCTCAGCTCAGCATTATAGCGTCCTGATCGCTCAAATATGGATATAAGCGTCTCTTTTTCTTCGGGAGTCAGCTTATCTAAAGGCATATGGATCTCTTTTGAGAAGAAATACAGGAGCAGATCCATCAGGTTTTTCTTTGCGCCGCTGTCATCGCCGGTTATGGCTTTTACATCATCTATGGCAGTGTTTATCTGGGCTGAGATCATATCGTCCGGAGCTGTAGCAGCAAATGCGGTGCGGACAGGCTGTTATGGGATGAAGTCATCCATTCACGTTGACAGACCGGTGGCAGTATGCGGTGCGGGACCCATCGGTATGATGGTGGTTATGTTCCTTAAAGAAGCAGGATATCAGAATATATTTGTGATCGGTAATAAGGATGCACAACGGCAGAGAGTTGTGGCTATGGGTATATCCGTGGGGGATTTTTATGACAGCCGGAATGGCGATGCTGCCAACTGGTTAAAAGATGTTTCCAATGGAGAGGTGTGCTTATATTTTGAGTGTGAGGGAAGCAATGAAAGCATTGATTACGGTATCGGGGTATCGGCACCGGGCGGACGGATCATCCTTGTGGGTAACCCAAGGTCGGATATGAATTTCGATAGGGACATCTATTGGAGAATACTCAGAAATCAGATGGTGGTCTGCGGTATATGGAATTCGTCTTTTTACAGCGATGCATATTCCTTTATGGGGAAGGATATGGATGACTGGCATTATGTTCTACAAAGGCTGAAAGATGGAGATATTTATCCGGATAAGCTTATATCACACAGGATAGCATTGGAGAATCTGGAGTATGGACTGGGTGTCATGAAAGATAAAACCGAGGACTATTGCAAGATAATGACATGCATAAAATAAAAATACGGAGGTTGGGGCAAGATGGGTACAGATATAAAATCATTGGAGGATAAACTAAGAGGCGTTCGTTACATTAAGCCGGATTTTTGTGAAAAATGCCGGGGAGAACTGGAATATATCGGAATCGGAGAATACAAATGCCGCCGCTGTCAGCATACGATGCTGGATGACTATGGCAAAGTCAGGAGGTATATGGATGAAAAGGGAACTGCTTCTCCATTGGAGATATCGAGAGATACCGGTGTGTCAAAAGACACGATAGAGCGTCTGATTCGGGAAGGCACTCTTGTAAGCGCAGAGAAAGATGAGGAAGGTGGCCGGAAATGCGCCGGATGCGGAAAAAGCATATCTGAGGGGCGATATTGCAGAGAATGTATGCTTGCAACAATGGCCGGTCTTGGAAAGGCATTCGGCAATAGTGCTCCTCAAAAACAGGCGGATCCTCCGAAGGGGAAGACCGGAGCCAGAATGCATCTGGATCGCTCCAAGTATAAGACTTAAAAAAGAACCATGCGAAGCTCCGGGATGGAACAGCGCATGGTTCTTTTATCT
>CAJOQZ010000319.1 GCA_905236585.1 uncultured Lachnospiraceae bacterium | reverse complement strand
CTATGCCATCGGACGGAACCGCTATATCGGCTATCTGATCTCCCTTGCCACCCGTTCCTATCGCGGCAAGCGGATCGGGTTGGACTGCGCGAACGGCGCGTCTTTTACCATTGCCAAAAGCGTTTTTGACGCGTTGGGAGCGCGGACCTATGTCATCCACAATGAGCCGAACGGCGTGAACATCAATAAAAATGGCGGTTCGACGCATATCGAGCGTTTGGTCGACCTGGTAAAAGAAAAAGAGCTGGATTGCGGATTCGCGTTTGACGGCGACGCCGACCGCTGTATTGCGGTGGATAACGCGGGACACGTCATTGACGGTGATTTTATCATCTATATCTGCGGGAAATATTTGAAGCAGCACGGGAAACTCGACGGCAATCATGTCGTGGTTACGATCATGTCGAATCTGGGACTCTTCAAATCCCTTGACACCGCCGGAATCGAGTATGACGTTACGAAAGTCGGCGATAAATATGTTTCCGAAGATATGACGGAGAACGGCTATGTATTGGGCGGCGAGCAGTCGGGACACATCATTTTTTCCCGCTATGCGTCGACCGGAGACGGTATTTTGACCGCGATCATGCTGATGGAAACGATCATGGAAGAAAAGACGGATCTGCGGACGCTGGCGAGCGGATTGAAAAAGTATCCCCAGTTATTGAAAAATATCCGGGTTGCCGACAAGCAGGCGGTCATGGACAATGCAAAGGTAAAGGCGTGCGAAAAGGACATTGCCGCTCAACTTGGCGGGGACGGACGGCTTCTGCTTCGAGAGAGCGGAACGGAGCCGGTCATCCGCGTCATGGTCGAGGCAGATACGGATGCCCTTTGCGAAAAATACGTGGAGCAGATGATCGAAGCAATCCGAAGCGAAGGTTTGGAAGAGAAATAGGAGATAACGAAACATGGAAAAGCAAAGCAAAGCACTGTTTGTAGCACAGGCAGGGGTCATCGCGGCAATTTATGTAGTAATGACATATTTTGTCAACGCGCTTAATCTTGCGAACGGGGCGATTCAGGTTCGTTTGTCCGAGGCGTTATGTATTTTGCCGGTCTTTACACCGGCGGCGATTCCCGGACTTTTTATCGGCTGCTTGTTAAGCAACACGATTACCGGCTGTGTGATCTGGGATATCATATTCGGCAGTCTTGCCACTTTGATCGGAGCGGTGGGGACATACCTGCTTCGCCGCACCAAATTCATTTATACATTGCCGCCGGTAATCGCGAACGCGGTGGTTGTTCCTTTGGTATTAAAATATGCGTACGGTCTTAGCGACGCGTGGCTGTTTTTGGTATGCACGGTGGCGATCGGCGAGATTATTTCGGTGTGTTTCGTTGGTTCTCTCTTAAGAAACGCATTGAAACGTTCCATGTCGATTGTGTTGAATGAACAAATTGCAAAAAGGACAGCGGATCACTTTTGAAATTGTACTTAGGAGCATTCCATGAAAGAAATCATTGAACGGATAGCGGAAGAAACGAAACAGGCGTTTTTATCGTGCGGTTTGGATGCGGAATATGCTAACGTTTCACTTTCGAACCGTCCCGATCTCTGCGATTATCAATGCAACGGTGCGCTTGCCCTTGCAAAAAAAGAGCATCAGGCGCCGCTTGCGATAGCGGAATCGGTTGCAGAGCATTTGCAGTCTGCGTCGTTGTTTTCCAAAGTCGAAGCGGTGCGTCCGGGATTTATCAATATGACGGTAAGTCCTGATTTTTTAAGTGAATACTTAAATGAAATGTGCGGCGATACGCGGCTTGGAGTGGAACCGACAGACAATGCGGAGACCATCATTTTGGATTACGGCGGTCCGAATGTGGCGAAGCCTTTGCATGTCGGGCATCTGCGTTCGGCAATCATCGGAGATTCCATCAAGCGGACGCTGCGGTTTCTCGGGCATACCGTTATTTCGGATGTGCATCTCGGCGACTGGGGGCTGCAGATGGGGCTGATCATCACCGAATTGGAAGAACGAAAGCCCGACCTGTGTTATTTTGACGATTCCTATATGGGAGAGTATCCGGCG
>CAJOQZ010000318.1 GCA_905236585.1 uncultured Lachnospiraceae bacterium | reverse complement strand
CGTGCGGAAGTGTCGGAATTGGCAGACGAGCAAGACTAAGGATCTTGTGGCAGCAATGTCGTGTGAGTTCAAGTCTCATCTTCCGCACTATTTTTTTGCCCCTTTGAAGCCTTGATTTTACTGGCTTCGGGGTTTTTTCTTTTCTCAAAAAGTAATCATTTTTTTGATTACCCTTGATTACTATAAAATTCTTTATTTTCCAACACGGTTTGTATTACGCTGAATTTTTACAAGACACCCAATAACCGTCAAATCTTCGTCATCGAAAAACTGTCTGAAATGCCTGTAAATATTTGATTTTTCCGTTGTTGTGTTACCCTGCTTTTGGTAAAATATAGGCAGGTGCTATCGATTGACGGTAGGCGGTCTTACCTTTCACAGAATGATTCACAGGTCATTCTCCCCCATGATTGGAGGTGATGTCCATGAGAATGGTCTGTAGAAAGGAAGTATGCTTCAGATGTTCGATCTGATCAATATCATTGTCACCATCGTCCGTACAGCCATTGAGTTTGCGCGGTTGGTACATGACCTCTTGAAAGATAGAAAAGAAGAAAGCAACCGCCATTCTTCGCCAAAGGATTAGGTTGCTTTCTAAGTAACTCATAAACAAAGGCAAGACCGTCTGCTTTTCGGTAGCACCTTTGTATTTGCATATTACTATGTTTTTCCCGTTTTGTCAAATCGGCTTTTTTGACTATCCACTACCCGATTTTTAGCAATTCACCGTTCCTTTACCACATCCTACGCTGTCATCTCATACAATTCCACCGCATCATCTGCTGTAATAATACACACGCAACACACGTAGGATTTAATGTCAAAGGCAATCCACAGGATGACATAGACAATCCATATCTTATTACTTAAAAATTCAATATATTGACATTCTCCACAAAATAATGGTAAAGTTACACCGCTACATACCAATTTCGATGTCAGGAAGGAAGGATATAACGATGAGAGCAGCGACGGACAATGGCACCTTCACGATTTATCTTGACGGGCGCATCGACAGCACAAACGCGCCCGACGTGGAGAAGGAAATATTAGAACTTGCGCAGCAGAGGGGTGAAAACAGCCTTGTGCTGGATATTGAAAATCTTGCATACATTTCCTCGGCAGGTCTGCGGGTATTGATGAAGTTACGGAAAACGCAGCAGGAAACGCTGACCGTTCTCGGCGCATCGCCGGAGGTTTACGATATTTTTGAAACGACGGGCTTCACGGAACTTTTGGATGTGCATAAGCGTCTGCGGGAACTTGACGTGACGGACTGCCCCGTGATCGGCCAGGGCGGCAACGGCACCATTTACCGATTGGACGAGGATACCATCGTAAAGGTATACAAGCCCTGGATCGGTCTTGCGCAGGTGGACAGAGAGCGCGAGTATGCGCGTACCGCATTTGTAAACGGCATCCCGTCTGTCATCGCTTACGATACCGTAAAATGCGGCGACAGCCTTGGCGTGGTATTTGAGATGTTAAAAAGCGACACCTTGGGACACGCCATGCGCGATGAACCTGACCGGTTGGAAGAATACGCAGAAAAGCACGTGGCGCTTGCCAAGACGCTTCATTCCACGCATGTTCCGACAGGCAGTTTTGAAAGGATTCAGGATGTTTACCATAGGCTGGCGGGCAATCTCGACAAGTGGTGCAGTAAAGAGGAGATCAGCCTCCTTCACAGCATCATTGACGACATCCCGGAAACGGATACCGTTACACACAACGACCTTCATCCCGGCAATATCATGATACAGGACGGCGAACTGCTTCTTATCGATATGCCGGAGGTTACGGTGGGACCGCCTGTCTGTGACCTGATAGCCATTTACCGCGACATGGTTTCCGGTCCCTCCGGGAAGGAAAAGGGACATATCGAGCAATCCGTCGGAATGCCTGCGGAGCAAATCATCAAGGCAGGAAACCTGTTTTTTGCAGGCTACACGGGAATAACCGATCCCGACGCGCTTAAGGCATACTACGAAAAACTTGGACTCCTTTATGCGTTCAACGTATCGCTTGTTCCGGGCTCCGGTTCGGAGAAGGCAATGCAGCTTGCGCCTGTCATTATGGAGAATCTCTTCAAGAGAGTCGTAATTCCGAACGAGCAGGCGATCCGCGCACTGTTCAAGACAATGTAGCCGGGACTGCCGCAGATTGTAATACAGGTTACTATTATCAGGGTGTCGGGAAGATGGTTTCCGATACCCTTTCTTTCCTTTGGAACAAATGCTTCTTAAGTGTTCGACGGCAAAAAATCTTTAACCTCACACTTAAGAAGCATTTGTTCTTTACAAAAGAATTGATTTCTCAACACGCAAAATCCGAGCGTTGTATCTTACTCGGATATCGGGTAAAATAGAATGCACATGGAAAAAATGACAGGAGGAGGCTTACATTGTTGAATTTTTCCGGTATCGGATCTGTGATCCTTTGTATATCCTTCAGCACGGCGGCTCTGGTGTTCGGTATCGTGCTCTTCGTATTGATCCTTGTATTGGGACACGGGCAGGAGCATAACAACCTCCAGTTCCGCTCGGTGGTTCTGACTGTCCTGATCGGGGATATCGTCAGCATCTTAGACATTGTTTTAAGGCGTTATCTCTTTACGATCTATCCGAATGTACCGAAGAGCATTTCACTCGGTCTTTTGATCCTTGTATTTGTCACCAATATATTATTGACCTATTTTATTTCCCGGTATTTTGACAGTTTTTTCTCGGAAGGAGTCATTAATCCGCGTTTTCGCAGGATCAATCAGATCATCCTGATTTTCGGCCTCTGCTGCTGTGCTTTCGTATATTTCAGGGAACTGCCCGACATAACCGGAACATCGCTTTCTATGGACGTCACCTTCATGGAACGCCTCATCATCGCGTATCTGATTGAGATTTACTATCTGATATACAGCCTCGCGGTCATGGTCCGCTATCGGAACAATCTGTCGCGACGTGCATATTACACCGCCATCGGGGCTTTTACCGTCACCGTCGGCGGAATCATTGCGGAACTGTTAAATCCCACCGGCATTCTTTTCAACTATTTCGGCGCCGTGATCGGGCTGTACATTTTCTACATCGGGGTAGAGATCCCCGACTACAAGAACCTGCTTAAATCCATGGAGGATCTGTCCTTGGAAAAAGAGCGTGCGGATCGCGCCAACAACGCCAAATCCGATTTTCTCGCGAGCATGTCCCACGAAATCCGCACCCCGATCAACACGATCATCGGCATGAACGAGATGATCCTGCACCGATCCGGCGAATCCGAAATCCTCGACTATGCCGCAAACATCGACAACGCCGGTCATCTGCTTTTGAATCTCGTCAACGGAATCCTTGATTTTTCCAAAATCGAACAGGGCAAAATGGAACTGGTTCCCGTAGAATATGATCTGAAAGATCTGCTGCGCCGGGTCAAAACTTCCATACAAAAACGTGCCGAAGACAAAGGGCTTTCTCTCGTCATGAAGGTTGACAGCGGTCTGCCCGCGAGGCTGTTCGGGGATGACATGCGTTTCGGGCAAATTATCATCAATCTTCTGACGAACGCAGTAAAATACACCGATACCGGCAGCGTCACCCTTGCCATCCGCCAAATGCGAAGGGAGGACGGCAGCTGCGCCATGGAGATTTCCGTTTCGGACACCGGCATCGGCATCAAAAAAGAGGACATTCTTAACCTTTATTCCGGTTTCTTCCATAACTTCCCGTTCAACGGTCTGTTCAAGAGTCTCCCCGATTTCTGTAAAACCCGCAACAAGAGCATTGTGTGCATATCCCGTCCTATACCGGGTAATCAATAAGCAGTCCCCCTTGATAACGCCTACAATCACAGCGGGGTTGATCCTCGGATATACGGTATGAGAACATGACTCACAGATAAGTGCCCTCTCATCTTCCTTTTGAATGAGCTGATGACCGCATCTGCCGCAGAATTTGTTATCCATATACCAACGCCATAGATGGTATGCCGTAAAAACGATAAACAGATCAACGTTTCTGCAACTTCCTCTCAATTGGCGTAAATCCTGATAGGAGAATCCATCTACCTCTTTTCCTGCTTCAGAAAGATGCAAAAAATATGGCACCTCATCTACCGAGAACAGGTATACAGTTTCGTCAATTTCATCCAACAGCTCTGCTGTCGGAAACAGAAGCCTGTCCTCATCAGATGAGACGAGTGCCTTGCCAGAATCATTGAATCTAAAGACAATATCCAAGCTTTCGAGTTTGCGTTTTCTGAAACTGTTATCCAGCATACTGGAGCCTATATCCTGTATCATCTGTAATTCCCTGCTTAATAATTCTAATCTCCATACTACAGAAAAAAGCCCACACGCAGCCTGTTATCGGTCTTTGCTGTGGGCTACTTATCGCTTCTTAAATCATATTTCACTCTACATTTTCTTCTGCAAAAACGGTAAAAGAACCAATCAGGATCTCATCTCCATTTAAATCTATTGTTTTTGCAATATCTTCACTAATTTGCTCCTTACTCTTGATGTCATCTGGCACACAAAAGACAGGTCTATCTTCACCTGGATGTATCTCAATGTGTTTACTATCTTCAATATCGAATATGTGATGAGAAGACCCCCTTAACACTACTGAGCTTAAAATCATGTAAAAGGAGGATCTTTTACTATTGTCCACAATAGCGACAAGCAGATTCTTGATCACATACTTTTCCTCTGAGTTTTCATCCCCCATCACAAACTCTGGGATTTTCCATATTTCCCTTTTAATCGTTGACTCTCCTCCAAATCCGGATACGGTAGTCACATAATTTGTCTTTTCTGCATCGGGAAAATTCTTTTGAAACAGAAACAACGGCATGCACCATACTGAAATCAATGCACCTGAATCTAATAAGCATGCAATTTCACTTTCATCCGCAACCTTCTGAAAAAAAGTTGGTCGTTTCCTATCCTCGTCAAGTGTCAAATAAACCATATCATTCCACCCACAATACATTTCCTGGAAGTTCTGTAGTCCGATCAAAGTACCCCTTCTTAGTACTATCTAAAAGAATATCTTTGACAAGATCCACTTCTGGTTCTTCACAAACGACTTCAAGTACTCCCCCTGCTATGTTGTTTCTTTTATCCTTTTCAAAATTTGTAATGTAAACCCATCTATTGGGATAAGTTTTCTTAATATCTGACCAAGACATCCACGTACCCAAATTCGAATTGTTAATCATGTCCTTCGGACGCTTTACCGCAGTAGCCATGGCAAGCCCTCCTTTACACGTTATTTCGTACCATTTTCAGTATCCTTACTTTACCACAAAACGCCTGATTTTTCAACGAGATCCTGAGATCCACAAAGCACTTCATAGAGCACTTTAAGGTATGCTCAAGGCCGCGTTTTCAAGGGTTCGCACCTCCATCAATCGCTGAGATTCCACCAGCATTGTTCTTGACAAACAAGCGCAAGTGCGTTATCATTTTTTGCGCTGAAGATGATGATCATCGTCTTTTCTGCAACGCTTTTTGTCAGTCTAACCGATTCGGTTGTTCCTCATACATTGTAGTTGAATATTGTATCGTAAACGTTATGTAGGGGATATGGATTTTCATATAAAAAAAATAGCAGCACCCATTTTCACACGTCTCATATTAATCTGATTTTGCCAAGAAGTCAAGCAGAACTTTTTATCTTTCTCCTACCCCCCCTAAACGCAAAAAATGAGGAGCCTCCCAACGCATCACACAAAGGGAAGCTCCTCGTCTTCTTCAGCCTCGAACTGTATCCGGGCTTGCTCATATTCATTTCTCATGCGCTCCAAGTCCTCTTCATCGGGCTGTGGCTCCCAGTACCTGCTGGGAAGTGTGTCCTGACTGCCCATCCATTCTGTCCTCTGTAATCCTGCCATGCTCCGCTCCTTTCTGTGACTACTGCTTTCCTGTGTCTACTTCTCAACTGCTGCCGGGAGAATTCTCATCCCAACTGCCGGGGTCTGCGAATGCTTCTGCTTACCCCACAACCTCCATCTCGATGGCGTCCCGCTCTGCCTTAAGCTGGTTGATCTGCTGCTGTGCGCAGGTCTTTACGAATCCGTTATGGCTGGCATCCCGGCGGATGGTCTCCTCTTTGATCTCCCTGCGGTATCTCTTCAAAACCTCGATCTCGTTCCCGGTCTTGGCATCTGCTAATCTTCTCTCGAATTTCTGTGTTTTCTTAAGTCCTTTGCTCTCTTTCATGGCTTCCTCCTTGCGCTGATTTGGTGCTGTGTTCGCTGTGCCTGCTCCTGTGCCCGCTCCTTTTCTCGCTGTCCTGCGGGTCTATTCGCTTTTCTTATCGAGTACATTACCGTAGGTGTTCAGATACATCAAGCGATACCAGACCCATGATCTACACAAGGTTTGAAGCCATATTCTGCAACATTTCTGGCAGATATGTACGGATCATGACAGCCTCTTTGATGAGTAGCTTTGGAGCATCTACACAACCATTCATCTTCATCTGTGCCGCCTTCTGAACTCTGCCTTCCGCTCCTGAACCTTTTCCCACAGTTCCCGGTTTACTATACCTTCATGGTGATCCTTGATGTAGTTTTCTACCTGAATCTCATCGAGTTCCCCGGTGATGATGTCGCGGGATTTAGTCTTGCCTATGTGGATGTCCCCAACATAGACCTCGTTTGTCAGAACTCTTGAAACCGAGTCCCTGGCGAACGCTTTTCCCGTTACCGTCTTTACTCCCAGCCTGTTCAGCTCATTAGCGATTCTGGTAGGCTTCCATCCTTCTGCGTAAAGTTCATACATCATCTTTACATACTTGGCGTTTTCATCGGGTGTGAAGTTGCCGTCATCCGTGTTGAAACCGAAGTAAGCTCCCCTGTTAGCCTTAAAAATCCCCCTGATTGTACGTTCCCTGTGTACCCATTTTAAGTTCTCGCTGATGCTCCTGCTTTCTGCCTGGGCTACCGATGCAGCCAGTGACAGCGGAATGGTCACTCCATCGTCCCTGGTATCGATGCCCTCCTGCTCAAAAACAATGTCTATGCCGTTCCCGGCAAGGAGCTTGACCTGCCTTGTCTTTTCATCCTTTACAGCATCTGGGTCGTCCGAAGCATCCGGGTCACCTAAATCCGGCCTTTTATATGCCTCAAGCACAGCCTCGTCTTCTTTCCTTGCCGAGATGAAAAAACTGTCCTTCTCGCATCCCCATGACTGAAGACACGTTATAGGACGAAGAAATGATCGGCGCGCTCTCCGAAATGGCGTACCAGATAATCTCGTAATACAGTTCGTTTGACTGCACCGTGCTCCCGTTTACCGTTGCCTCGAAATATACCCGGAGCGTGTGTGCCCCATGGGTCTGCTGTGGGATCAGATAGGTCTGCTGCCTGCCGGAAACTGCCGTGCTTGCCGTTTCCAGTTCCGTCCCGTCAAGTATGAAATGCACGGTCTTCGGAACCGCGCCGTAGGGTGTATAAGGGAAGGAAAGCACGCCTGTCTGGATAGTCGAATCATCAAAGGAACTCGAAAGCGAAAGCTCCACCACTGTGACGGTGAAGTTCTTGACCCTCGTGTTGCCGTAGGTATCCGATACCGCAAGCTGTACCACATTGGTTCCCGTGGTAAGGTAAGGTCCCACGTTGGTATTAACCGTCCCCTGGGAAACATCCATGACCGCCTTGATCACGTTGCTGACCTTGATGGTAAGCGCCCCGTCCCCGGTAGGCATTTCATCCTCCACAGAAGACCAGTAGAATGTCAGGACGCATTGGCCTCCCGATACTACAGTCTTGCTTACGAAGCCGGATGTGTTTTCCATGGTGATCACGGCTGTATTGGTAGGCGTTGTGCTCCCTCCTCCACCGCCTGAGCCGCCTCCTCCGAAGCCTGTGAACGGGCCTGCCACCACTTCCCCTTCCGAGGTAAGATAGAGGCTTCCGTTCTCCACATATGCCCCGTCAACTTTCCCGGATACGATAAGCTCAAGCGCCGTATAATTATCCTGCAGTGTCGAGATGGAGGATCCTAAGGTCGCCACCTCGTTTACGGCATTGTTTGCCGACTGCATGGTCTGGACCGCAATGGTCTCCGCATCCGTCTGGAGGTTCGCTACTTCCTGTGCTTTCGCATTGATGGTGGACATAGCTGTATCCCTTGCGGAATTCACGGAAGATACCGCGCTCGTGCCTGCGGCAGTGACATCATCCACCGCGCTGTTCTTGACACCCGTGATGGCTGTCCTCGCATCATTGATTACTCCTGCGGCATAGCTTTCCACGTTATTTCCTGCCGCCGTGACCCTTGCCACCTGAGTATTGCCCTCGGCCTGGACAGTCGATACAGCGGATGATGTCGCTGAGTTTACTGTTTCATTGAATCCGTTGACCGCAGCGACCGCCGTATTCTTAGCCGAGACCGCATCATCCTTGGCCGAGGAAGCGGCGGACGCGCTCCCCTCTGCACTTGACGCGGCGGATTCAGCCCTTGCCGTAAGAGCCGCCATGTTATCCTGCGTGGTCTGGGAAACCTGCAGAGCAGCGATGACGCCGTCCGCATTGGAGAGGATTTCCTGGATCTCCATGATCTCCGATTTAGATTCGAGGGTATCATAGTCAAGCGCTGCCCTCTCGATATCCAGATAGAAGTTCGCGCTTAAGAGGTCAAAACGGCTGCTCCCGGATCCTACGGTAAGCACGATCTCGAAGGGATTCTTCCCGGCAATGGCCGTGATCTGCTTGGTCATCTGCACTGTAACCGTAGGGATGGAATCCACATATTTAAATGTCCCCTCTGCCGAGATCCCGTTGCCGTCAAGCTTTGTCCCCCTCATGTGAGCGCTCACACCGCTCTGCGGGATATCCAGCGTCCCCTGGCTTGCGTAAAGCTGGAAGGCAAGCGTCACGTCCGAGTCATATTGTGAAAGGTGGATGGAAAGCGGGATCCCCCCAGGCACCATGTCAAGTTCGTATGTCCTGTAAAGCATTCATATCCCTCCTTGCGATAGATTCTTTTCTCTGCCTTTAACCGCCTCTGATTTGTTCAAGCACAGGAGTATGTTTCATGCTCCTTTATGCACGATGACCGTAAAAGGCAGGACGGTAAGAAATCCGTAAGACATATAGCTGCTCCTCGTCACGGAACTGTCCGTATCCAGGATGGTGAGCGTGCACTTAAAGGAGCCTTCCGCTTCAAGCATCTTCTTTACATTCTGCTGATAGATCGGCACCTGTATGTTATGGTTGTCCCATGAGGTAAAGCCGGTGATGAAGACTTCCGAGCCATTGGGCATCACGCCCCTTATCGGATGCAGCGCGGAGGGGCACGTCAGCCATATCTACGCAGACCGGATGAGTTCACGCCCGTTAGGCTGGTGCCGTATTGGAGCCGATCGGATGGCAAGACTTCGGATATATCGGCAGAATAACGGAAGCATGCTCGAACTTGTCCGATATCAGAAAAAAGAATACCCGGTAGCTGTAGGTGCAGAAGAAGTGATATATACATCAAGCCAAATGATAGCGGAGGAAACGCGAAATAAAAAGCGGTTGGGCCACTTGGCAGATGTGCCGGTCTATTCCATCCCTTATCCACAAATAAAAAAGATTACAGCACTCAAAAATCATATATGGGGGTTGTAAAAACTGTGTGAAGGAATAAAATATAGGTAACAAATCGGATCCAGTCAGAGATTCCATGATGCTCTATATTCTTTTGATTCCTACAGTAAACTTACCCGATCTAAAATAATCTCCTCCTTGACATCTTCCGACGGCACTTATAAAATAAAATCAATATTGCAAAAAGGGGAGATTTTGACTGTGGAAAAAATAACGATAAGCGACTTGGTGCAATCCGTTTCCGTGGATTATAAATATGCGGATGCCGCGACAATTTATGACGATATCTTAAACGACGAAGATTCTCCCTCGCAAGTTTTAGACTCCCTCTGCCAGTCGCAGCCGGACGACATGAAAACACTCCGCAGCATCGCCGTTCACCGGAATGCTTCCGCGGCGATCCTTACCAAACTCTCGGATCATCCGAGCGACGCCGTCCGGTGGGGTGTTGCAGAGAACGCGAACACGCCTGTCGAAGTTTTGTCAAAACTCTCCAACGACGCAAGCGCCGTCATCCGTTACCGGATCGCCATGAACCCAAAAACGTCTGCCGACATCCTCTTCTCGCTTGCCAAAGAGGATAACGCGGTGGTAAAGAGCGGCGTTGCCGCAAATCCGAACACGCCCGTTGACATCCTTAGCAGACTGGCATCGGACAATGACGGAGCGGTTCTTCTTGCGGTTGCCGCAAATCCGTCCGCCGACGGCAAAACACTTGAAAAATTATCCCATAGCATGGACGAAAAAGTACGTGCCGCAGTTGCTGCAAACGACAGCGCATCCATAGATATTCTTCGCCGCATGGCGGATGACGCCTCTGCGCAGGTTCGCTCAAAAGTCGCAGACAACGCAAACATTCCAACCGACGTCCTGACAAAACTTATCAAAGATCCGGAGATCATTGTCCGTACCGGCATTGCGGAAAATGAAAAAACCGCTTTCCATCTGCTTACGCTTCTTTCCGACGACCAAAAGCAGACGGTTCGCACCGGCGTTGCCAACAACCCGAATACCCATGTCGACGTTCTTAACAAATTATCAAAAGACGGAGACGGCTATGTCAGAAAAGCGGTTGCGAAAAACCCGCACGCACCGGCAGAGGTTTTAACTGCGCTCTCGCGCGACGAAGACTGGAAAGTCTGCGAAAGCGTCGCGACGAATCCGTCTACGCCGCAAAGCGTTTTGGAGTCGCTGTCTTATTATAACGATACTTACGTGCGAAAAGCGGTCGCTCATAACCCAAGCACTCCCGCATCGGTACTGCTTCGCATGACAAAAGACGCCGAATGGCTCGTTCGGGAAAATGTTGCGAAGAATGCGGGCGCTTCCGTCGACGTTCTTTTGTCCTTAAAAAACGACAGCAACTGGAATGTAGTAAAACTAATCTTCAAAAATCCGAACATGACAAAAGAGGCTCTGCGGATTCTTGCGGATGACAGCAATTACCGCATCCGCTACAAGGCAAAGATCATGCTCTTATCGTAACTGTCAAAAAGGGGGAACATCTTATGTACTATTTAGTCATTGATTTCGGCGGAACGCTGGCAAAATATTCCGTTATGACGGAAAACGCGGACACCGTTTCGCAAAGCGAACGCAAAGCTCCGCTTTCTTCCAAAGACGAGTTTTTAGATTTCATTGTCAACTTGTATGATGAGGAGAATAAAAAACAGCCGCTTACGGGCATTGCAATCTCCATGCCCGGCGTTATCGACGGCGCCACGGGATACGTCAAGACGGCGGGTGCCTATAAAAATCTTTATGAAATGGACTTAACCGGCGAATTGGAATCCCGCATTCCGGTTCCGATCACCGTGGAGAACGACGGCAAATGCGGCGCCCTCGCGGAAGTCTGGAAAGGCAACCTCTCGGAGAACGCAGATGGCGCGGTCATCATCTTAGGCACCGGTATTGCGGGCGGCATCATCAAGGACCGCCACGTCCACCGCGGCAAATCCCTTGCGGCGGG
>CAJOQZ010000317.1 GCA_905236585.1 uncultured Lachnospiraceae bacterium | reverse complement strand
GTTTCGAAGCCGTTCCATAAGCAGTCGCCGGTTTTGGAAGCGGAAACGGAGCGTCTGCGCATCACGATCGTCCATGAATCGGTCGCGATCTCGGGACGGAGCATCTGCATCCGCAAGTCGCTCCCCTACGTCCGTATGACCGAGGAAGATATGATAAAAAGCCGCTACTGCAGCCGGGAAATCCTCGCGCTCTTAAAAAACTGCGTCCGCGCCAAGAAGAACATCGTCTTCTGCGGCGAACCGGGCGTCGGCAAAACGGAATGCGCCAAGTTTTTCGCGCAGTTCATTCCCGACAGCGACCGAATCGTAAGCGTAGAGGACACGCGAGAACTGCACCTTTCCGATATCAAAGGCGGAGACTGCATCGAACTTCGGGTGAATGAGCAAATGGACTATACGCAGGCAATCAAGACCTGTCTTCGCCTCAATCCAAAATGGATGATGCTCTCGGAGGCACGCTCCACCGAAGTCGTAAAACTCATCGAGGGCTTTTCCACAGGCGTCCGGGGTCTTACCACCTTACACGCCAATTCCGTGAAGGACGTTCCCGCAAGGATGGTCAACATGAGCGGGCAGAGCCGGGATGAACGCCGCATGGAGAACGACATCTACAGTTTTATCGACCTTGCGGTCCTAATCCGCCGCAAGGAATTTACGGATGCGGACGGCTCCTTAAAAGTGCGCCGGTATATCGACCAGATCTGCTTCTTTTCGAGACAGGATCATACGAACTACACCGACATGATCGTCGAAGACGGCGAAATGCTGCCCGAGGGAATCCCTAAGCGGCTAAAAGACCGTCTCGCCGCCGATGGCATCACCGATCCGCTTTTTGACCGGGAAGAGGAACTGCTTCGCGCCGCGACGAAGGGCTTACGTCTGACCTTCGAACGTCCGCAGGCGGAAAGCCGCATCTACGAAAGGGGGACCTATCGTGGGTATCAAAACGCTGTCGGATGAACTGCGCAAATACGGCTATGTCTTCTCGGTGCGCCGCTCCGCCGCGCTTTACGGCGCCATGTTCGCCGGGATGTTTATTATCGGACATCTCTTTTCGCTGCATCTTGCCGCACAGTTTGCCCTGTTTGCATATGGTCTGTTTCTGCTGCCGTTTTTTATCCGCAATGTGCTTAAGAACCGTTACCACCAAAAGCGGTTTTCCGACCTGAATGTCTATATGGAGCAGTTTTTATATTCGTTTCGCAGATCAAAAAAGATTTTAACGACGTTAGAGGATATGCTGCTGCTTTTCGAAAAAGGCGACATGCGGCGCACCATTGAAAAAGCGCGCGATCATATCCTGTATACCTTCAACGAATCCGACGTGGAAAGAAAAGGGCTTGCCATCATTGAAGAAGAATACCCTTATGACGGTCTTGTAATGATGCACCGCTTCGCCTATTCAACCGAACTCTTCGGCGGCGACTGCGAAGAATCCGTGGATCTTTTGTTAGAGGCAAGGCGGATGTGGGCGGACCGCGTCTACGGATTGCAGCAGGAGCAGAAGTTCCGTCGACGCGAAGTGTTCTTATCGATCGCCGTCTCCCTGCTGCTTTGCTCCATGATATTTATGGTCGCATCCCGGCTTGATATCGACGTCGCCTCGCAGCCTCTCACACAGGTCGTCACGACGCTCGTTCTGATGGCTGATATGTTGATCTTTTACATTGCCGACAAACGCTTGACCGTCGGCTTTGTCGAAAGCGACCATACGAACGACGAGGAAATGGCGGCACGTTACGAGCGGATGCGCCGCTACAATGTAAGAAGCCCCTTCGAACGTTTCGCCAAGCGCACCGCAGAGAAGATTTTGACCCGGGAGATCGAAAAGCAGTTTCCCAACTGGCTGATGGAAGTATCGCTGCTATTGCAGACGGAAAACGTCCCGGTCGCCATCAACCGTTCGTATGAACTCGCGCCCGAAGTCTTAAAACCGCCGCTGCGGGACTTTATTCTGGAACTAAAAATACATCCTGACGATATGGAGCCGTATCTACACTTTTTGTCCGACTTTCCTCTGCCTGAAGTACGCTCTTCCATGAAGATGCTCTATTCGATCTCTTCGGGTACCGGCGGCAGCGCCCGCGGACAGATTGCCGATATCATTCGGCGAAGCAACCGGCTCCTTGACCGTTCGGATCACCAAAAAAACGAGGATTCGCTTGCCGGGATGTACGCCCTGTTTTTGGCGCCGCAGTTGACAGGCGGATGCAAACTCCTTGTGGATATGATCCTGCTGCTTATTTTATATCTGAAAGAAAGTACATTATAGAATGGATATAATTTTACGAACTTTTTCGGGGTTTTTCTTTTTTCTTTTGCTGCTCTTTTTGGGCGCCAACCTGATTTTTGCTTCGATCGACGCAAGGAATGCGCAAAGCTGTCTTGCCGATGCGGTTTCCGAGATCGCCGCCTCCAACTGCGCCGGAAGCGTCATCGACGCATGGGAGGAATCCGCCGCAGCACATGGCTATACGCTCGTCGTTTCGGATATCACCCATGCCGATACTTCCGAGAAACGATACGCCACCGCTGCCTTAACCTATACCTACCGGATTCCTCTGCTTGCTTTTTCGGATGAGCATATCCTGCGGGCGCAGATTCGGTAAAGATATTCGCTTGAAATCTGCTCGAATGCACCAAACCGTGCATCGGAAGAAATGTTGCTTTTTAGGGTCAGTCACGAAATAAGTTGAACATAATTTGACGTAGGATTTGCGTTCATCTGCAAGGCATCTGAGTGAGGCGATGCGGTTGCATCGTCGATTGAAGAATTTTGCCCTGCGGGTACAACGCTGCAGATGGGCGCAAAGACAAGTCAAATGTTTAAGTTATTTCGTGACTGACCCTTACGGAGAACGCTTATGAAAATTCTACTGGAAGAATACGGAACGCTTCTTATATCGTGTTTCGGAGGCGCATGTGCGCTTATTGTCATTATCAACGCCTTTTTTTCGGAATCCGGCGCGTTTGCCGCGCTGCTTGTCCGCTGCATGGCGTTTTGGTTTTAGATGAGGTGAATACATTATGTCAGAACTGTTATCCCACTATGCGCAAAGCATTATCGTCTTTGTCACGCTTTTTTTGATCTTTGCTCTGTTGTTCGCGGTTTTCCCGAAAGCCGCATGGACGAACGCGTATAAATCCGCAAAAGGCGACCCCGCCGCCCTTTCCACATCCGCCCTCGCCGATGCGTTTTCATCCGTTGCCGCACCGAAAAT
>CAJOQZ010000316.1 GCA_905236585.1 uncultured Lachnospiraceae bacterium | reverse complement strand
GCTTGCTCCCGATATCAAGATCATTGCCGCATGGCGGGATGATAAATGGACGATGGATTCCCGTGAATCCGAGATCGCCTACTGTGAAGCGCATGGAATCCATCTGCCGTTTTCTGCGGATCAAAGTTACAGCCGCGACCGCAACCTCTGGCATATCAGCCATGAAGGGCTGGAATTGGAAGACCCGGCGAACGAGCCGAATTACGACCACCTTTTGGTCTTAGGCGTATCCCCCGAAAAAGCGCCTGCAGAGGGCGAGTATGTGACGATGACATTCGAAGCGGGAATCCCGACTTCGATCAACGGCAAAAAAATGAAAGTCGCAGACATCATTCGTGAACTCAACCGCCTCGGCGGCAAGCACGGCATCGGTATCGTAGACATTGTTGAAAACCGGGTAGTCGGTATGAAATCCCGCGGCGTATACGAGACGCCGGGCGGAACGATCCTGATGGAAGCGCATGCGCAGTTGGAAGAACTCGTTTTGGATCGCGCCACCATGGAGGCAAAAAAAGACATGGCGGAGCGTCTTGCGCAGATCGTCTATGAAGGCAAATGGTTTACGCCGTTATGTGACGCGATCAAGGCTTTTGTTTGGTCCACGCAGGAATATGTAACCGGCGAAGTCAAGTTCAAACTTTACAAAGGCAACATCATTAAAGCCGGAACCACTTCTCCGTACTCGCTTTACAGCGAATCCCTTGCCTCCTTTACGACCGGCGACCTCTATGACCACCATGACGCGGGCGGCTTTATCACACTCTTTGGTCTTCCCCTTCAGGTGCGGGCGATGAAATTAATGAATGTCCAAAAGTAACTGTTCAAGTCGAATCGCGCATTTACTGCGCGATTGCGACCCGTGAAGTAAAATATTCGACCCGCATCGGCACTTCAAATGTCGTAAGACCGCCGATGCGGGGTAACTGTTCAAGGCACTTGAACAGTTATGCAGGAAAGCCGAAATACACGTTTGACAGGTAATCAAAAAAAATGAACGCAAAAATCCCCGTCGAAGCCTCGACGGGGAGCGTTTTTTTCAGTTATTCTTTAATATGATCGATATCGCTCAAATTGACACCGGACACATTCAACAACGCCTTCAGCGATAAGTACTTTTCCTTCATTTCAGAATAGGTTTCTGTTGCACCTTCTTTTTTCGCAAGAAGCATAAACCTTTGTATTTCCTTAAAATCATTGATGGCATCTTTTGCAATTTCCAAATCGTTGGGTATAATCATCACACTCCCTCAAATTATTTTACGAATCCAGTTTCTTCGACAGATACTCGATTGTCTTAATCGTATCGCCGTCCAACAGGAATACCAGTTTCATTTCGCCTTTTTCGTAGATCGCCTGCGTCGCATCCTCCGTCGTCGGGTCGCCGTACGCATCCTTCATATCCGATGCCGAATCGCCGATGCTAAGCCCCTCTGTGGTGCTTACCGTATCATCCGTAAAGACCACATCCATAACATAATCCTTGCCATCGAGCTGGTACGTATCTACTCGAAATCCACTGTAAGTATATACCTTGTCGAGATCGCCGAACGCGCAGCTTTCGGATTCAAAATAATCCACCGGCTTGCCAAGTCCGTCCTCTATTTCCTGCATCGGCGCATCTATCTCAACCGTTACCCCATTCGCCTGAAACGTATAACCGCCCGCGCCTTCCGATGTTGTTGACGCTGCGCCGTCTGTCGACGAACCGCCGCTGCATGCCGTAAGTGAAATCATTGCCGCCGCCAATAATACCGCTAACATATTTTTTTTCATATCTGACTCCTTTTGCCGGGCGAAACCGCCTACCCTACACGGTCTTCGCTCCTTCCTGATACATTTTTTTCAATGTTACTCTATCTATTTTTCCGTTCGCCGTCAAGGGCATTTCGGAAAGACATATCATTTTGTTCGGCAGCATATAGCGGGGCAGTTTGCCCTTTAAGAGTACCGTCAACTCTTTCTCGCTCATATCTCCGACGTAAAACAGCACGATCTTCCCTTTTTGCTCGTCATAAATACAGCCGGTCATTTTGATTCCCTCCTGCATATTGACGTTGACCTCAATCTCCCCGAGTTCGATCCGGTGCCCCATGTGCTTGATCTGATAATCCTTGCGCGAGACGAAAACCAGTTCCCCGCGCTCGTTTTTCTTCCCGATATCCCCCGTCCGGTAAATGATCTCCGGGTATGCGGTGTTCAATGGATTTTGCGTATAAGCCTCCGCCGTTTTTTCGGGGTTATTATAATAGCCGAGCGTCACCGACGTTCCGCGGATGCAGATCTCCCCCGGCTCGCCGTCGGCTGCGCGTTCGTTTTTCTCGTTCAGCAATATAATCTCCGTATTCTTGAACGGACGTCCGATCGGAATGACCTCATCCAATGCAAAATCCCGATCCACCTTGTAAAAACAGCACATCCCCGTCCCTTCCGTGGGTCCGTAAAGATTCGTAAACTTCGCGTCCGGCAGCGTCTTGCGCCAGATGTTGAACTGTTTGATCGGAAAAACCTCGCTACCGAAGGTCACACTCTTTAAGTACTGCGGCGTTACCGTTTTGAACGTGCCGAACGCTGATATCATGGTAAGCGCCGATACGACCCAGCAAACCGTGTTGATCTTATACTCGTTCAGATATTCGACCAGTTTGATCGGCATCATAAAGAGGCTGCGCGGAATCAGATAAGTCGTCGCGCCGAATTTCAGAGTCGGATAGACTTCTTTCAAACAAGCGTCAAAATACAGCGGCGTCTGATTCCCGAAAACCGTATCTTCGTTAAACTCCAGCACGTCCGACAACTGCTCAATATAATCGATCACCGACCGGTGGCAGGCGCACACGCCTTTCGGCACGCCGGTCGACCCGGAGGTAAACACAATATAGATCGGGTCGGTATCAATCGTCTGCTCATGGATTTCCTCAAGCCGCTTTTCATTGACCTTAGTGGTTCGGATCTCGTCGTAAGTAACGATTTCGCCGTCATAGGAAAACGTTTTCGCGATCGCTTCCGTCTGTTCGTCGCAAATGATCAGCGGTGCCTTTACATTGTCCAAGATCAGTTGAATCCGCCCTGCGGGCATTTCCTCGTCAATGGGAACATAGTAGCAGCCGCCCCGGATCACGCCGAAAAAGGCGGTGACTTCCTTGGGATGTTTTTGCATAAAAATGACGACCGGCTTACGGTAAATGTCATGTTCTGCCAGATAAGACGCTGCCGCGCAGCTTTCGTCATATACTTCGCGAAAGGTCATCCCTTCCTCGCCGTTTGAAAACGCCAATTTGTCCGGCGCTTTTGCCATTGCGTTTTCAAAATAGTCTAACACATTGTTCTGCATTGCTCTCACTCCGTTAATAAATGTTGATAGGATTCTTTTAATTCTCCGCAGGTTCTGACAGCCGTTCGCGCCAGCACTTCCATCACGTCTAAAAGTCCGTCCGCCATTTTCAGATCCCGTTTGATCATGGACAATTCGGTGCATCCTAAGAGGATGACTTCCGCCCCGGCGTTTTTCAAAAATGACTGGACTTCAAATACCGCGCTGCGGTCGATCGGGCGTCCCGCCTTTACATTGTCATAGATGATGTGCATGACCTTTGCCTGATTCGCTGCATCGGGAATGACCGTTTCGATGCCGTAACGGGAAAGCGTCGTCTGAAACAGTTTGCTTGTAACCGTTCCGTCCGTCGCCATGATTCCGGCGCGGCTGATGCTCTCCTCTTTCAAATATTTTGCCGTCTCTTCGATCGTATGAATCACCGGCAGCGAAATCGCTTTTTCCAGTTCGTTTTGAAAATAATGGGCGGTCACACAGGGAATGGCAATGACGTCCGCGCCCGCGTTTTTAAGCCCTAACCCTACTTCTATCATGGGTTCAAGCGGGCTTTCCTTTGTATGATCCAAGATGTATGTCGTGCGGTCGGGGATCTGCGGTTTCGAATGGATCAGCATTTCGATATGCTGCTGGTCGACTTCCGCTCGGGTCATGTCGATGACTAACTGCATGAAGTAGGCTGTCGCCATTGGGCCTAATCCGCCGATTACTCCTAATTTTTTCATAATGTTTCCTTTATGATATGGATGGCTCTCCCTACGGTATATCCGGGTATTTAGACCTGTCATAATTATGACAGTTGTCATGCGCATCGGAATACGCCTTGATCGTCGCGTCATCCCACAGAAAAATCGTCGGATGATCAACGCGCGGCGTCGTATCATAATGATACCATCCGTGCCCGTCCTCCAAATCCACTAAATTCCAATAGTGCATCTTATCGCCCTCGGGAATCCTCTCAATGTCCATATTCTTAATCCCGGCGCGTGTCAGCATCGCTTTTGCGATGGAAAAATAGACATAACAGTCGCCCTGCCCTTGCTTTAGCGCCTGCAGCGCCGCCTTTACATAATCGCCTTTTTCCGAAGAACTGACATAGCCGACATGGTTGCGGATATAGGAAAAAATCGCCCATGCCTTATCTTTCTGGCTCATGTCATCCGTGATGATCTCCGCCAAAATCTTATCCAGCTGCTCATTTAACTCTTTCTCATCCGCCGTCTGCTCGACAATCGTCATCTGCACCGCCGTCGATACTTCGTTGCCGGACGCATCCGTCGCCGTATAGGTCACTTCATACGTTCCCGGCTGATTCGGATTGACCTTGCCAGAATCCACGGACAAATCATAATCCCCGCTGTTGTCCGTCACTTCGACATGCGACTTATAGGTAATCGGATCGCCTAATATCGTGGTGAAATTCTCCGCCGAAACAAAAACCGGCGCATCTTTGTCTACAATATGCAGCATGGACGAATATTCATTGCCCTTATAAGCGATCTCGATCTCTTTTTCCTGCGGCGTATCGTAATCGATCGCCTTCATATCTGTGATAAATGACGCCTCCGACGCATCCGCCCCCTCTTCTAAAAAGAGCGAAACATCTTCAATCGGTTCGCTTCCGAGCGCCACCTCTACCTCATCAGACACATACTTTCCGGCAAAAGCAACCGGCAGCATCTGCCACGCCACAAAACCGATGATTCCAAGCGAACCGACGGTAAGTATAAGAAGAAGCGCCTTTAACCGGCGTTCCTTGCGGCGGCGTTTCGCGCGAATCCTGCGCCGCCGCTCTTTTTCACGCTCGGACATCTGCGGCGCGTGCGCCCTTTGCATCTGTCCCTGCTGTATTACATAATCCTGTCTTACCATGGCATTACACCTTCTTTGTCAGTAACCATTCAAGTGCCTTGCGACTTGATCATATAGTAAGTCCATACTGCTCGCAAAGCATCGTCACGGTCATTGCGATCAACAGATAGTCGATCTCATACGCCCCCATCAGTTTGAAATCATCCCCGGCGTATACTTTTTTCATTTCATGTATTTTATCCAAATCAAAAATATCGTATTTTTTAATCAGTTCATCCGACAGAAAATCCACCTCTGCCGGTTTCTTAATCATGGCGGACATTCCCGGCGCCTGAAACGGGAATTTCTTGCGTTTTAGGATTTCATCCGGCACGATGCCTTTCCCCACCTGTTTCAAAATGTATTTTTCGTTGACGCCCTTTAACTTGTATTTATCGGGAATCGTGATGACAAACTCTAAGAGTTCTTTATCAAGGAACGGATGCCGCCCCTCCACCGAATGGGAAAAAACCATCCGGTCGCCATGCTCCCCAAGCAGGTGATCACTCAGGCGGATTTTTGCGTCGATGTAGGAGCGCCGCTTTTGGGAACTTAAGCCTTTAAGCCGTGCCACATTGACCGGACTTTCCGCAAATGCGCTGAAACTCTCTACCGATTCGCGCATCCTCTTTGAATAAATCTCTTTATGTATTTTGCGGATTTCAGGGTGGTTTCGCTCAAAACGGAAATACGGATCGCCCCACAGCCGCTCGTTGACCTCGCACTCCTCTTTTGTCATCTGTCCTTTTTGCATATTGCGGAACAGATCGACCATGTAGCCGACATACCCGCAGAAAAACTCATCCGACCCCTGCCCGGTCAGCACCGCCTTCGCCGGAGATTCGGACACCAGTTTGGACAAAAGGAACGCCGCCACGTCATAACTTTCCTTGACTGCACTCTCGGCATGGTAGATCACCGACGGCAGATTTTCCCAGATCTCCGCCTCGGCAACTTTGGTGCTGTAATGCGTCGACTCCACGCACTCCTTGATGATTTTTTGAAAACGGCTTTCGTCAAGGTCGCCTTCGCCGATTTCCGCCGAAAACGAATAATAACTGTTCAACAGGAACTTGCCGATATAGCACGCAACAACCGAACTGTCAAGACCGCCCGATATGTAGAATCCGATCGGCACGTCCGCAATCAGTCGGCGGGAAATTGCTTTTTTTAACAGTTCCTGCAGCCGCTCGACATAATATGCCTCGCCCTTGTCCTCTTCCTCGGGCGAATACATGATGTCCCAAAACTCGATATCCTTAATCTCCTGTCCCGGTCTGCACAGGAGCATATGCCCCGCCCGCAGGGAATAGATTCCTTCAAAAAAGGTCTGCGGCGACACCGCCCCCGGATAATTCATCAACTGATCGACCGCCTTCATGTTAAGGCGTCGCTCTATCCCCGGATATTCCAAAATCGCCTTGATTTCCGACGCAAAAATGATCCGTCCGTCCGCTATCGTATAAAAGAGCGGACAGATTCCGACATTATCGCGGACTAAAATCAACTGCTTTTTTACGCTGTCATACAAAGCAACGGCAAACTGTCCGTTCAGATGCTTCGGAAAATCCAGTCCGTACTCCTCATACAGATGCAGCACCACTTCCACATCCGTTCCTGTGCGAAAATGATGTCCTTTGCCGATGAGTTCATCTTTTAACTCCGTAAAATTGAAGATTTCGCCGTTGGTAATCATGACAACGGTCTCATCCTCATTCGCTATCGGCTGCATGCCGCCGGTCAGGTCGATAAAACTTAGACGGTTAAATCCCAGGCCAACTTCGTCGTTTACGTACATATCCTGTCCGTCCGGTCCGCGGTGGCGGATCTTATCGAGCATTCGTCCGATTGTGTTTCGGTCGATTTTGTATTTGTTTTCTAAATTAAATATGCCGCATATTCCGCACATGATAGTAACCTTTCTTTTCAAATGTAATGAAGGATTAACCCTCCCGTCGGAACATATCTCCCACGGGAGAGACAACTCCCTTTGCGAGATATGTTCCGAAGGTCGGTGGTCGCTGGTAATTCCCCTAATAAAACTTGTCTACCAAATTCTACCGCCACTCCCTGTAAAAATCATCTCCCACGGGAGAGACAACTCCCTTTGTGAGATATGTTCCGACGGGAGGTAGTTTCTGGCTCCTTACACCAGCGAATCGGAAATCATATCCTGCTAAGACCGTTGTCTTCGGGCGTGCAGGATATGATTTTCGATGAACGGTAATTTCCCCTAAT
>CAJOQZ010000315.1 GCA_905236585.1 uncultured Lachnospiraceae bacterium | reverse complement strand
CTAAAGATCATGGATATGAGCCGTAAACCGTATGTCAGGAATCAGCCATCACATAAAATTTGTGATTGAGCCTTTTTTAATATGCGTTCCAACAGTTTGTCGATATCATGCTCCGCAGACAGCGCGACCATAATACGGACGAGGCGGTCGGTAGAATAATTCGGCATGAATACATCCTTTCTATGACTCCGAACTAAATATACAGCCGCTTTTTGGGGCTGAATCATTACCTATTTTGTCACATTATACTAAATAAGCGCAGAATAGGAAAGTATAAAATTTTGCCGTCGGTATTATTTCAAATGCGCCGTCGCCTCCGCCAATATCCGCATCTGCGTCATCGTCTGTTCCTCGGTGACAAGAGGCGGTGCGCCGTTAATGACCGTCTCGTAGAGCGCGTCATAATACCGCCCGTTGTCGCCCTGCACCGTTTCAACCGACTCCTCGTGATAGCGTCCGTCCTTATCATAATAGGTCAGCGTGCCGTAGTTCTCCGGCAGATCGAGTCCGAAGTCCTTGTGATCGGGCAGATAAAACTTCTTCAAATCCGCCTCCTGCTTGTCTTTTTCCGTTTTAATGAACATGCCTTTCCGACCGTATACGACGAAACTCGGACGCTCCTTCACCCGGAAATAACTCGACTTGACAGACACCTTTAAGCCGCCCGGCATCACGTCATATTTGTCCGTCCCTTTTTCGTAGAAAAAGTCAAGATCAAAATAGTCATTCATCCGCCCCTGCCCTAGCAACTGGCGGACGTCATAGACGATCCGGTCCGGCGTCCCGAAGTAGGACAGCACCTGATCCGCCGTGTGACAGGCATGACTATAGATATAGGACTCGTCCTTGGAATAACGGTCAATGCCCTCCGGCGTTTGGGGGCGGTAGTAATCATAGTGCATCTCGACCTCACAAAGTTCGCCGAGTTTACCCGATGCAATGACCGCCTGCGTCGTCAAAAAATCGCTGTCAAACCGCCGGTTCTGATAGCCCTGTATCATCACGCCTTTTTCTTTTGCAAGGTCAAAAAGTTCCTGCGATTCCTCTACCGACTGCGTAAACGGCTTTTCCAAAACCACGTTCTTGCCCGCTGCGATGACCTGCTTTGCGACAGTATAATGCGCCTGTGACGGTGTCGTAACGACCACGACGTCAATCTCGGGATCGTTTAACAATTCGTCGGCATTGTCCGTGTACTTCACGCCGTCCCACCTTGCCCAGTCGTTCCGCAGCGTGCGCGCATAGATCGTCTTCACCGTGATCGTACTTTTTCGCCGCATCAAAAACGGGATGTGGTAGCGGTTCGTGCTTTTGCCGTTGCCGTAGTAGCCGATAATCAGTTTTCTTTCTGCCATTTTTTATTTACACCCTTTACCTGAATGAACAGGATTTCGCCGGTTAAAAGTTTTTTAACTGTTTCCTAAAAATCGCCGCGGCAGGAGACAATTTCAGCCGCCCCGTTGCCGAGGCGGCCGACTGCATTTCCTATCATCTGCCGCAAGCATCCGCCTTACCGGATCAGCCGCTCCAATTCGCGGAAAAGAACGTCCGCTTCCACCGGCTTGCCGAGGTGCGCGTTCATGCCCGCCTCTTTTGACTTTTGCATATCGAGTTCGCCGTCGTTCGCCGTAAGCGCAATGATCGGCACCTTCTTCGCATCCGGTCGGGACAGTTCCCTTATCTGCGCAGTCGCTTCGAGTCCGTCCATGATCGGCATCCGCACATCCATCAAGATCGCGTCATAATACCCATCCGAACTGTCCGCGAATGTCCGCACCGCATCCCGTCCGTTTTCAACGATATCTACCTGACTGCCGCTCTTCGACAGCAGCTGCTTTAAGATCTGGGCGTTGACCATCATGTCTTCCGCCATCAGAATATGCGTGCCGTGGAGATTCGCGTGCGCATCATCCGCCGACGCTTTGGTCCAGTCACTGGTTAATGCATCGAGATCCGCCTTGACCTGTGTGACGGTTTCCTTGATCTCCTCCGCGGAGGCGGAAATCTCCTGCGTCGCAGCCGCCAAGGTCTGCGTTCGGTTGTTGATCCCGTCGATGATTTCCGTCAGATGCTTGGTATCCTCCAGAACCTGCGTAATGGAATTATTGATCCGTCCGTGGTTCTCGCTCGATTTGTTCGCCGTCTCCCTCGAATCCGACGCCAAGTTATTGATCTCGGACGCAACGACCGCAAAGCCGCGCCCCGCTTCTCCCGCACGCGCCGCCTCAATCGATGCGTTAAGCGATAACAGGTTCGTGTTGTCCGCAATGGATACGACTCTTGCATTGTCCTCCGCCAACTGCGCGATCAACTGCCGGATTCCTTCCATGGACTGTTCCAACTGTTCGGTAAAGCGGGCAATATTGACGACCTCGTCGGATATCTGCGTCGTCTCTTTTGCATTGTTGTCATTGCCCTCGACCATGCCGTCCACGGAGGCGTACAGTCCTTCAAAGCGGCGGTCGATCGCGTCAATGGTATCTATCAACTGCTGATGCTCTTCCTGCTCCGCCTGATGGCGGTTCTCAACTTCTCGCGCAAGAGCCTCTGCGTGATCGACTTCCTGCTGAACCAAATCTTTCTGATAGTGGATGCAGTTCTCTTTTACATTGAATCCGTTATGGATGGCGATCGCCATCTGCACGCAGGTGTCATACCCGCAGCAGGTACAGTTGATCTCGCGCGACTCCTTAGTCTTCTTCTGCATGGAGTTGAAGATGGCGTCAAGTTCCTTTGCGTTCGGCTGGACAATCGGACATTCCTTGGAACGGTCGGTGTATTTGCGCAGATAATCTTCCAAATTCAGATTCTTAAACTGCTTGTTAAGATTCTTCAATCTCTTCTTCGGCGTATCGGGACGAGACCATGCGTCACCCCGCTTGCTCTTTTTCGAAGACTCTTTGATGCGAAGCAGCGTATACAGCGCGTCGTCCGTCTCCGCTTTTTTAGGATCGACCGCCGTTCCGCAGATGCATCCGTTCTCGCAGTTTAGCGCATCGATAAACAAAAACGGCGTCTTCCCGCCCTTTATCCTTTCCTTGTTCTGCTGGAGCCATTCGTACATCCGCTTCTCGCCCTCGATCTGACGGATGGCGACGTCGTCCCCTAAGAACCAGAAGACGTTCTCCTTCAACCCTCCTGGCGTCGGATAAATCGAGCCAAGACCGTATTCGATCTCATCCGTCGCGTCCGGTCCCGTGATGCGATGCTCTTTGACGTATTTCATCAGATGGTCGAACGTCACATTATACTGTACGAGCCCTTTGTTGTTCGGATCGTCGATCTCGTATTTTTTCGCAATGCAGGGACTGATAAAAGCAAGTTTCTCGTCCATTTTCAGTTCCTTCCGGCAATATACCGCCGCGCACATTAAGGGACTGTGCACCGGGAAAAGCTTCGGCAGAAGTTCCGGCGTATAACTTTCGATATAGCGCACTACTGCCGGGCACGGCTGGGAAATGCCGCCGAGGTAATTGTACTTCATAATGTAGTTCAAATAGCCCCACGTCGTGATATCCGCGCCGAATGATACGCTGATGATCCGGCTTACGCCGAGTTTCTTAAGACCGCCCAAGACCTTGCCGTATTCGTTCGGATAATTTGCCAAAAATGCCGGTGCCAATAAAAGCGAGATCCGCTCGCCTCTTTTTAAGTCTTCAAGCGTTCCGTATCGTCAAGGAACTCCCTCGCATCATGCTCACAGGCGTCCATACAGGCGCCGCAGGCAACGCATCGCATCCCGTCGACATCAATGCGGCGCTCCTTGCCATTTTCGGCGACATTCGATACGCAGGCTCCCATAGCCGGACAGGCGTTGATGCATTTGTTGCACCCGATGCACTTTTCATTTGTGAAAACTAAAGAATTAATCCCCATTTTAATCCTCCTTTATGAATACTATACGGTAAAGAAACTGATCTGCTCATCCAACTGCGCCGCGAGGCTCTTCAACTCGTCCGCGCTTTGGCTGATGATTTCAAATGTGGCGTTGAGTTCCTGCATGGAAGCCGTCGTCTGTTGCGTAGAAGCCGCATTCTCTTCGGAGATCGCCGACAGATTCTCAATGATCGACACCAGATTGCCCTTGGAAGAGTCAAGATTGTCGATTCTTCCCGAAATCTCCCCGGTATTGTCGGTAACGGAGTTCACGCCGGTCTCCATCCGCTGCATATCCTCTTTTGTCTCCGAGATCTGCTTCGACTGCGCCGCAAATGCCTCGTTCAACTGCACTATAGTCTCCACCGACTTCTCGGACTCCGTCGTCAACTGCGTAACGATATTGCTGATTTCTACCGTTGCCTCGCGGGACTGTGCCGCAAGACCCCCGATCTCTGTCGCAACCACCGCAAAACCTCTTCCTGCTTCGCCCGCCCGCGCCGCCTCGATCGAAGCATTGAGCGCTAACAGGTTCGTCTGCGACGCGATATCCGTAATCAATTTGGTCGCGTTCGCGATATTTTGTACCGCCGAATTTGTATTGCGTATCTGCTCATCAATGACCTTCATGGAAACAACAACGCTTTCGTTTTGTTTTAACAGATTATCCAGCGCCCGCATGGAATTTGTACAGGCATCCTTCATCTGCTGGGTATTGTCCGACAAAACTCTTACGTTGCCGGAAATCGTCTCAATGTCAATGCCGATCTCATTAACGTTGCCTGCCGAATCCTGTACACTCTCCGCCTGACTGACTGCGCCTTTGCTGATGCCGTCCACAGCGTCCGTCACCTGATTGGACGCGGAAGAGGCAAGACTCGCGGAATCGGACAGTTCATTGCCGGAACGGCTGACATCCGTGGCGAGTTCCTTGCTTGTGGTTATGACGCTGCGCAGTTTTTTCGTAAGGGAGTCCATATTCTCCGCAATCGTCCCAAGTTCGTCGTTACGCGCAAGCATTTCTTCGGGGATATCCGCCGTCAGATCGCCCTGCGCCACATTTGTAATCTCCTCCGCGATACTGTTCATAACATTGCTCGAACGCTTCGCAATTACCGTTCCTGCCGCAACCATTACCGCAACAAGCACCAATGTAACCAAGCACATAATAAGCGTAACCGACCGGATCGCGGCGGAAACGCTTGCCGCCTCACGTCCGCAGAACACCATGCCTGCAATGGCGCCGTCCGTATTCGTCATCGGATAATAGTAGCCGTAATATTTTTCCCCTTCGATATTCAGGTTCGAAGCATAATAGGTCTGCTTCTGATTCAGCACCGCCGCGATGACCGCATCCGAAGCCTTCGTTCCGACGAGCCTTCCGCCTTCTTTTTTCATCAGCGTTGTTACAACACGCGTATCCATGTAAAACAGGGTGTATTCGATTCCGGTCTCTGCCTTCATCTCGTCCATTTCTTCTTCGAAAACATCCGACACCGCTATGCCGCCTTTTTCAAGTCCGGTCTCTTCGCTGTACGTCCAGTCTCCGTCGTACTCATTGGACAGTTGACTATGAAGATGTACCGCCGCTGCGTGAAGTTCTTCCTTGATCATGGACAGATAGGTGCTTCGCACTTCCCGGACGCCGACAACCGTAAGAATCGCCGCAATCACAATCGCAAGCGCGATAAAACCCGCTACAATAGTAGTAACCAAATGACCTTTTCTCTTCTTCATTGGAAAATCCCTCCTCATCACTTCATAATAAGTATATATTGTGGTTTTGTCAATTCATTCCCACAAAATGTATTGTTTTTGAGTTTTTATTTTGAAAACAAACGCTTCTTAGTGTGAGGTTAAGGTACTCTCGCCGTCGAACACGGAGATTCGTTTGTTTTCAAGGCAAGACTCATAAACTTTTTGTTCCTTTTTTTGCAGCGATAGGATAGAATGGACTTGGAATCATTTTTACGTGAATATTAGGTAATTGCGAAACTCGCTATGCTCGTTTGCAATCGTGAATGAAAATGAAGGCAGAATCCCGCCATGCGGGATTCTCAGATGG
>CAJOQZ010000314.1 GCA_905236585.1 uncultured Lachnospiraceae bacterium | reverse complement strand
GAATCTTGATGATGTCATGCGGATTCACGGAACCCTCGGTCAGTTCGTCGCCCGCCGCCAATACCGCGCCGTCCACTATTTTAATATGCGATCCATATGGGATCAGATAGGTCTTCGCTTCGCCGGTCTCGTTGTTGGTGACAACAATCTCGCGCTTTTTCTTCGTATCCCGGATCTCCGCCACCCCGGCAATCTCCGTGATGATCGCAAGACCCTTCGGCTTTCTCGCCTCAAAAAGTTCTTCGACACGGGGAAGACCCTGTGTAATATCGGAACCTGCTACACCGCCGGTATGGAAGGTACGCATGGTAAGCTGCGTGCCCGGCTCGCCGATCGACTGCGCCGCAATGATTCCGACCGTCTCGCCGACCTGCACCGCCTGCCCGGTCGCCATATTTGCGCCGTAGCACTTTGCGCATACGCCGTTCTTGCAACGGCAGCTTAATACGTTGCGAATGCGGATCTTGCCGTATTTGGTGATTTCTTCTCCCTTGTCGTCGACTTCCACCCAGCGAAGCGGCTTACCGTCCGCGTCCACGCCGTCCTTTAAGATGCGCTCCGCTCGCATCGGCGTGATCATATGGTTCGCCTTAACGATCATATTGCCCTTGCTGTCATTGATGGTCTCGCAGGAAAATCTCCCGACGATGCGGTCATACAACTCCTCGACCGTCTCTTTTCCGTACATGAAAGTCGATACATACATGCCCGGAATCGTTTCCGGCGCCGGATGATCTCCCATGCAGTCGCGCTCACGGATGATGAGTTCCTGCGATACGTCCACAAGACGCCTCGTCAGATAACCGGAGTCCGCCGTACGAAGCGCCGTATCGGAAAGTCCTTTTCTCGCTCCGTGCGCCGACATGAAATACTCCAGAACGTCAAGACCTTCTCGGAAGTTCGACTTAATCGGCATCTCGATCGTCCGTCCGGTCGTATCCGCCATAAGGCCTCGCATACCCGCTAACTGCTTGATCTGTCCGGTCGAACCACGTGCCCCCGAATCCGCCATCATGAAGATGTTGTTGTACTGATCCAAGCCTTTCATCAGGTCATCCGTCAGTTCGTCATCCATGTCCTTCCATGTCTCGATAACCTGCTTGTAACGCTCTTCCTCGGAAATACGTCCGCGGCGGTAGTGGTTCTTAATCTGTTCCACCGTCTCTTCCGCTTTTTCGATCAGTTCGGCTTTCTGCCCCGGCACCGTCATATCCGAAATCGAAACGGTCATTGCCGCAAGGGTGGAATACTTATATCCCATTGCCTTGATATCGTCAAGAACTTCCGCCGTCTTCGTTGCGCCGTGGATGTTGATGACTTTTTCAAGGATGCTCTTCAAATCTCCCTTTTTCACAAGGAAATCAATTTCGAGATCATGTTCGTGCTGCGGATCTGTCCGGTCTACAAAGCCAAGATCCTGCGGAATGATCTCATTGAATAAAAATCTGCCGAGCGTGGACTCAATGAACGTCGAGGCAACATTGCCGTCTGCGTCCGCCTTTTCCACACGCACTCTAATCTTCGCATGGAAATCAATTGTCCCGTTCTCATATGCCAGAATCGCTTCATTGACATTTTTGAAGGATTTCCCTTCTCCCTTTGCATTTTCTCTTAACTGGGTCATATAGTAAATTCCCAGTACCATATCCTGCGACGGAACGGCAACCACACCGCCGTCCGAAGGCTTTAAGAGGTTGTTCGGGGAAAGCAGCATGAACCGGCATTCCGCCTGCGCTTCCGCCGTCAGCGGCAGGTGCGCCGCCATCTGATCCCCGTCGAAGTCGGCATTGTATGCCGTACATACCAGCGGATGGAGTTTGATCGCTTTACCTTCCACCAAAATCGGTTCAAATGCCTGAATGCCCAAACGGTGAAGCGTCGGGGCGCGGTTGAGCATCACCGGATGCTCTTTGATGACGTCCTCTAATACATCCCAGACCTCATCCTGCTGCTTCTCTACCATTTTTTTCGCGCTCTTGATATTGTGCGCCGTACCGTTCGCAACCAGTTCCTTCATAACGAACGGCTTAAATAATTCGATCGCCATTTCCTTCGGCAGACCGCATTGATAAATCTTCAACTCCGGTCCAACGACGATAACCGAACGTCCCGAATAATCGACACGTTTGCCGAGCAGATTCTGACGGAACCGTCCGCCCTTGCCTTTTAACATATCAGACAGCGATTTTAACGCACGGTTGCCCGGTCCTGTCACGGCTCTGCCGCGGCGTCCGTTGTCAATCAGAGCGTCCACCGCCTCCTGCAGCATCCGCTTTTCGTTTCTTACAATGATCTCCGGGGCGCCTAAGTCCAGCAGACGGCGCAGACGATTGTTGCGGTTGATGATCCGGCGATAGAGGTCGTTCAAGTCGCTCGTGGCAAAACGACCGCCGTCCAACTGCACCATCGGACGAAGATCCGGCGGAATTACCGGGATGACGTTCATAATCATCCACTCCGGCTTGTTGCCCGATTCACGGAATGCTTCGACAACCTCAAGCCGCTTGATGACACGCGCACGCTTCTGTCCGGTCGCATTCTCCAGCTCCGTGGAGAGCGTTTCGTATTCTTTTTCCAGATCGATATTTCGCAGAAGTTCCTGTACAGACTCCGCGCCCATTCCGACACGGAAATCATCCCCGTACTGATCCCTTGCTTCCTGATACTCCGACTCGCTCAATATCTGCTTATACATCAGCCCCGTTTCCCGCGGGTCGAGTACGATATACGCGGCGAAATACAGAACGCGCTCCAATGTCCGCGGCGACAGATCCAAGATCAAACCCATCCGCGACGGGATTCCTTTGAAATACCAGATATGCGATACCGGAGCAGCAAGTTCGATATGCCCCATGCGCTCCCGGCGCACCGAAGCCTTGGTTACTTCTACGCCGCAGCGGTCGCAGACGACGCCTTTATAGCGAATTTTTTTATATTTTCCGCAATGGCATTCCCAGTCCTTTGTCGGTCCGAAAATCTTTTCACAAAAGAGACCGTCTTTCTCCGGCTTTAACGTACGATAATTGATTGTCTCGGGCTTCTTGACTTCACCACGCGACCATTCGCGAATCTTTTCCGGCGACGCCAGTCCGATCTGAATCGCATCAAACGCGATTGGCTGATTGGTTGCTTCTCTGTTCCTATCCGGCATGATGTCCAACTCCTTTATAAAGATTGGTTAAGGTAAAAATGTTCCGTTTAAGAATCTACACATCCTCAAGCGAACTCCCGAGTACGTCGAGCGCTTCGGCAAGATCTCCGTCCGTCTCGCCGTAATCGTCGTAGTCGTCCGCATCATCCTCGATGTTCGTCAGTTCCTCGCTTTCTTCGTCGAACTCCTGACGGGTAAATCCATGCGCCTCAAAGGATTCATTGCTCTCAAAAGCGAAATTCCGATCGCCCGAAATGATGGATTCAATGTTCGTATTGCCGTATTCGCTCGTCTCGATCAACTGAACTTCTCTGCGGCTTTCGTCAAGAACTTTTACATCCAGTCCCAGCGACTGCAGTTCCTTCAAAAGAACCTTGAACGACTCCGGAATACCCGGATCTGGGATATTTTCTCCCTTAATGATCGCTTCGTAAGTTTTCACACGCCCGACAACGTCATCCGACTTCATCGTCAAGATTTCCTGCAAGGTATACGCCGCGCCGTAAGCCTCAAGCGCCCAAACTTCCATCTCTCCGAAGCGCTGTCCGCCGAACTGCGCCTTACCGCCGAGCGGCTGCTGCGTAACGAGGGAATACGGTCCCGTCGAACGCGCATGGATCTTATCGTCCACCAGATGATGCAGTTTCAGATAATGCATATGACCGATCGTAACCGGCGCCGCAAACTCTTCGCCGGTACGTCCGTCGCGCAGCGGCACTTTTCCGTCTCTTGAGATCGGAACGCCTTTCCAAAGTTCCCTGTGGTCGCGGTGATCCGACAAATACTGCATTACGTCTTCGTTCAACGTATCTTTGTATTTTGCTTCAAACTCTTCCCATTCGGTATTGACATAGTCATTTGCCAATTCCAACGTGTCCTGGATGTCAATTTCCCTTGCCCCGTCGAAAACCGGCGTCTCAATATTAAAGCCTAACGCCTTCGCCGCAAGAGAAAGGTGGATCTCCAAAACCTGTCCGATATTCATTCGGGACGGAACACCTAACGGATTTAAGACGATATCCAGCGGACGTCCGTTCGGCAGGTACGGCATATCCTCTACCGGCAGCACGCGGGAGACAACGCCTTTGTTCCCGTGGCGGCCCGCCATCTTATCGCCGATGGAGATCTTTCTCTTTTGCGCGATGTATACGCGCACTTCTTTAT
>CAJOQZ010000313.1 GCA_905236585.1 uncultured Lachnospiraceae bacterium | reverse complement strand
GGGCGCCGCCCCGCTCAGAAAAGCGGCGGTTCTCCCCGGCATCCCCTTTTCGGTTCGACGGCGGTTCTCCGCCCTTTTCGGCATGCGGCTCGTCGTGGTTTTTCCGTTTGTCGTTCTTTTCCTCGCCTTTTTTCCGGTCCGCTTTTCTTCTGCCGCCGGATGGATTCGATTCATTTTTTGCGTTCCGACGGTTCCGGTTGTTCCTGCCGCCATCATCCCGCCGGTTCTTATCCCTTGTCTCATCGGCTTCCGAAAGGCTCTGCTCCGGCTGTGCGCCTTCTGTGCCGCTCTCCGGTTCGGACGGGCTTTGCGCGCCGTCCTTATGAAAGGCGTCCCTCGCACCCTCCTGATCGAAGCGCCGGATCTTCGTCCGCGCAACGGACGGCACCTCTTCGGGTCTGCCGTAGCGCTTCGGGGTGTAGCGGATCTCCTCCACCTTATACTCGCGCACTTCCCTTGTATCGTCCTCCTCGAAAAGCACCGCGACCGACTGCTTCAGGATGTTCACGTTGATGATGACGCCGACTTCCCCGTCCTCCGTCGTTGCAAAATCGCCGTTCTTCGGCATGGTTTTATTCAAAAACTCATACGTTTCCTCTTCGTTGTTCAGACAGCACATCAGCCGCCCGCAGACCCCTGAGATCTTCGTCGGGTTCAAAGACAGGTTCTGCTCTTTTGCCATTTTGATCGATACCGGCGCGAAATCCGTCAAGAACGCCTTGCAGCACAACTCGCGCCCGCAGATGCCCAAACCGCCTAAAATCTTCGTTTCGTCCCGCACGCCCACCTGCCGCAGTTCGATCCTCGTGCGGAAGATGCTCGCCAAATCCTTTACCAGATCCCGAAAGTCCACGCGTCCGTCCGCCGTAAAGTAGAACAGCAGTTTATTCCGGTCGAAGGTGTACTCGGAATCGATCAGCTTCATGTCGAGCCCATGCACGCGGATCTTCTCCTGGCAGACATGGTACGCCTCTTTTTGACGCTTCCTGTTCTCGGCAAATCGCTCCTTGTCCTCCTCCGTCGCAATCCGAATGATCTCTTTTAACGGCTCCGCGACCTTGTTCTCCTCCACTTCAAGCAGCGGAACCGACACCTTCGCGTACTCCGTGCCCCGGTCTGTCTCAACGATCACCTCCGTGCCGATTGGCGGCATCTCATCATGCGCTTTGAAAAAATAACTTTTGCCGGCGTTCACCGTACGTACGCCCACAACTTTTATCATGTCATAAACTCCTTAAACTTCCGTAACTGTTCAGAGTCCAAACAGTCTCATACTTCCTTCATTGTTAAAAACAACAGTTCCATCACCAGACGGAAACTGACATTTGCGCGAAGCCGCGCACGCGCACCGTCAAGCGCCGTAAAAATATCGTTGAGCCCCTCAAAAGACGCCGCGTTCGCAAAACGCTTGATCTGCGCTAAATATATGTCGTCGCGGTAGATCAGTTTCGCTTCCGCGCCGACCGACTTATATAATAACACATCCCGGAACCAAATAACCAGCAAATCCAGATATTCTTCCGCCCGATCTTTGTATTTTTTTTCAATCTCCTCGACTTCCTCCATCATTTCATAGGAAGGAACGGTCTTCACCCGGTTCAAAAAGCCGACCACGTCCGCCCGCAGTTCATTAAATTCCTCGTCTGCGGCGATCAGTTCCGCTTTTCCTACATTCCCTTGGGCGAAAGCGGCACAAATGTCCGCCTGATAATCGGGCAGACCGAGTTTTAAGATCAGATGCCGCTTGATCGCCTCGTCCGGCACCGGGCGGATCGGCAGAATGACGCATCGCGAGCGAACCGTATCCAAAAATCGTTCCGAATTGGCGGACAACAGCATGATCACCACATAATCAGGCGGCTCCTCGATCGTCTTAAGGAGCGCATTCTGCGCCGACTCGTTCATTTTCTCGGCTTCGTCGATAATGTAAATCTTGTGCGTGCCCGCATACGGACGCATCACGACGTCGCGGTTCACCTGCTGCCTTATTTCCTCTACTGAGATCAGGTTCGGCTTTTCATGGGTCACATAGCGGATGTCGGGATTGTTTCTGCCGTTCGCCTGGCGGCAGGAAAGGCACTGTCCGCACGGCTCGATCCCCTTTTTTTCGCACAACAAAGACGCGGCGAATGCCTCTGCCAGCATCATTTTCCCCGCGTGCCGCTCTCCCTCGATCATGTATGCGTGGGAGGTTTTCCTTGAACGCAGCGCATTCTGCATGTGCGCGATCAGTTCGTCCTGTCCGATGATTTCTGAAAATGTCATAAACTTATCATATACTATTTTCGCTGCATTGGGAACAAACAAATCTCCGTGTATCACTGCACGAAGCACTTGCTATGTGCGTTCCTTACGTACTGATATCTAAAAGCAGCCCCCGAATCTCATCCACTCTTCCCAAAATATCCAAATGGTCTTTCTCGTCCGCAACCAGCGCCCCCGCCAGTTCGTCGAGGTTCTTGTCAACGAGTTTTACCATGCCGTAGACGCGGTGCCTGCCGCGCCGGTCCAAAAAATTCTCACGGGAAAACTGATGCGAGCGGTTCACGACCTCGTTGACGAACTCTTTTACCAGCGAACGGTACTGCTTCATATCGCGGATGTCCATATGCTTCGCGATCTTCTGCCCCTGCTCGTCGATTTTGCTCATCAGGGTCGTCAGCCGTTCGGACAACTCCTCGTCGGCGACCGCGCTTGCCAAAGTGAACTTGAACTGCCCGTCGCCTTTTGCGACCTCTTTTGTCTCGCCGGTCTGCGTGATCGGGTTAATATCGTTAATCTTAATGTCCATACATTTCAATCCCTGCGCATTGTCAAGATGTATTCCGCTATCTCGTCCACCGTTTTGTCGATCCGGTGGTTGTAGAACCGCTTGCCGACGCCCGCCTCCACCAGTTTTTTTTCGGAAAAATCCCGGTTGTCCGCCAAAAACCGGCGGCACATCTCCTCGTACTTCGGCTCGGTCTGCTGATGCTCTCGCAAAAGGGCGCGGTCTAAGCGGATGCCGTCCTCTACTTCTATATATATCGGATAAACGCGGTCTTTTCCGTAGTATTCGGCGATCTTTTGAAAGGAAACGAGGGTTCCGATGATCAGATAGTCGTGCCGCGCCAGATCCACCTGCCCGTCGTCCACCGTAAAATAGTCCCAGCGACCGTGAAACGTATCGTAACTGCGCTTTTCGATGAGTTTCCCCTCTTTTTCAAACGCATCTTCCGCCGCTTCATCCGTAAAAAAATACTCGACCCCCTCCACTTCATGCTCCCGAATCGGACGGGTCGTATAGGAAATGATATTCAAAAGCCCTAAATCTTCGCGCTCTAAAAGCCGCTTAAAGATCGTGTCCTTTCCGGTGGAACTTTTTCCGATGATGCAAAAAATGTGGTGCATAAGCAAAAACTCCTGTTGGTACGCCGGGTGCAGAGCCCGTTTTTTCGTCCTTTACCCCTTGGCTTGCCGGTACGGCATCTGTTTTTTCGTCCTGTTCCCCTTGGCTTGCCGGTACGGCGCCCGTCTTTTCGTCCTGTTCCCCTATGGACGTGCACTAATGCTGTCGTCTATCTCCTGTAACGCCTTTGTCAGCCGCGAAAAGCCCTCCTCGCAGTCCATAACGCTTGTCATGGCGATAATATAGCGGTCGGCGGCAAGTTCCACGTCGATCGCGTATTGCTCGCGCAAGGTTGCGGCAAGGGAATCTGCCGTAATCGGCTTTTCCTCGGGTAATACGACAACGATTTTGCCGATATCACGACCCTCCGGGGGCAAAATGTATAAATGCCGCAGCGTATTCGCTTCCCGATAAAAGACTTCCAGCCGCTGCCGATAGGCGGCAAACGCCTCTTTGCCGTTATCTTTCAGCCAGCGGACGCCGTTTGCGACCATCGCCATCAATAGGTAGGACGGCGAACTGGACATGAAAATCTGCCAATAATGCGCAACCCTTTCGCTATCCACAAGCCCGCCCTGCTTCGGCAGCAGAAGAAGGCTCGACTGCCCCGGCATCGGCAGCGTCTTATGGAGGCTTACGCTCTGCAAGTCCGCGCCTAAGTGAATCGCATCCAGTGGGAAAAAGGGGGTATTATCCTGCTTTCTGCCGCGATTCCCTGTTCCGGTTCCGCTTGCCCCCGGCTTCCCTTCCGCCGCGTTTTCCGCTAAAAACGTATTCCCGACGCTAAAATGCGCTCCATGCGCCGCATCCACGAAAAGTTTTGCCCCGTGCGCGTGCGTTACGTCGGCGATCGCCCGGATATCCGATATTATGCCTTCATAGGTCGGCGAAGTGATGATTACCGTCCGGATCGCCGGATGTTCGGCAAATGCCGCCGCGACTGCGGACGGCAGGACTGCGCCTTTGACTGCCGCTTCCGCAATAGCATTCATTTCTTTTTTTGCCGTTTCCGGGATACCGTATGCTGCCCCATTCGCCTCATCCGGCTGCACTTCCCAAGAACTGCTCCCGGCTGCCTCCGGCGCATATCGTTCCGGCTCGATCAGATGAACCGTTAGTTCCCGTAATTCCGCTGCATGGAAAACACTGCGGTGACAGTTTTCTGCAATCAGCACTTCGTCGTGCTGCTCGGTCGCTGCGAAAATGCCGGTCAGATTCGATCCCGTCGAACCGTTCACCGACAAAAACGCCTCCCCGGCATCATATAAATCCGCCAGTTCGTCCAACAGGTGCCGCAGGACTCCCTTCGGCTCCGCCAAATCGTCAAAACCTTCTATCTCCGTAATATCGTACAGATACGGATTCGATAGCCCCGCCATCCGCCGCTTGTGTCCCGGCATATGGAACGGATAACGGTTCGAAGCCGCCAATCTTTCCAATTCGCTCAAAATATCCGCATCCGACATAGTTTCCATTCACCGCCTGACGTATTCCCTTTTTGCCTCGATAATTCCGTAAATTGCACGGAAATCAATTTTCATCCATTCTTGCCTTGGGAACAAACAAAAGTTGATTTCCGTGCCTCCATTCCATCCATCACAGGAACCGCCCTAAATCCGGCATCCAGTCGCCGACATACAATTCGCCCGCGCATAGCCGCTCCCACAGCGGCGTCCCGAAATTCGTTACAACGGTCATAACCTCTTTCCAGTCCGGGAGCAAAAGTCCCGCCCTAAGACCTTGTGCCGCCTGCGTCGTATCGCAATCCGTTGTTCCGGCAGGATTCCCCTCCCACATCGGATTTTTGGCTCCGCGCACTTTCTTATCCGCCCGCTTCACCTGCCGCTGCAGCCGCTTCCATTTGCGCCGCATATACATATAGTCTCCGTACCCCGCAAGGAGCGACATCCGTTCCGGCAGCAGCGATACCTCTTCTTTTTCGCAAGCCGCCAGCAGCGCTTTTGAAGCACGCATCCCGTCAAGGACTTCCGTTCTTAACAGTCGGTACAGCGATAAATACCGCGTCATCTCGTTATTCAATTCCAAAAACTTCAAGATTACCGCGAAATCTTCCGCCGCGCGATCTTCGGGGAGACGGTTGTCCGGCACGCCGGATTCGCTTCGTTCCGATGTCAGATCCTCCGCTTTGTCGGTCGCAGTATGCTCCAACTGCTGCCCTTCTGCCCCCATTAAAGCCACACTCCGATCATGGACTGCACTTTTTTTAGGACTTTCCGCTCCTTAGCATAGGAAAGCAGTTTTGCAATGTCTTTTCTCTCGTCGTCAATATAAGCGCGAACCGCCGTCTTGAAATCGCCGCGATCCATTTTCTCCTCGTATTTCAGCACGTCGCAGATCAGGCGGTCGATCCCGTAAATGCGCATGGAATCTGCCGCAGCGTCCTCGCTTTTGGACAAGACTCCCTCCCCCGCGGCATCCTCCTTTTCGGGCAACCCTTCATTTTCGATACGGATTCCGTTTTTTTGTAAAACACATTCTACCGCGCCGATCGGCAGCACCCGCTCTTCCGTGTAATACGGCTCTATCGGCACCGGCGGATTGATAAAGCGTGATTTCGACGTATTCTTGCTGACGGCGATCCGCCATGCGTCCGGTTTTTTGTCAATATATTTATGAAAAAAAAGCGCACTCTCCATCGTAAGCACGCCGTCGCCGTACAATGCGCCGACCAATTCTTCTTCCGAAAAGGAAGCGTCCGGCAGCGTATAATAGCCGCTTTTCGCACGGACAAGAGAGCCGTCGGCAACCATTTTCAACAAAGTTTTATAGGAAATTCCCTCCGCTTCCAACTCCCTCGTCCGCGCAATTCCATGCTGCCTTAAGACAAGGGCGGATGCGGCATGAATCTTCTTCTCATATTCTTCGGATGTCATTAATGCTCCTTTACGGAACCGTATAATAATCTGCCGTTCCCTAAGTGAATGCCGCGAAATCTATCTCAAACTTATCGTATATACGAACCGGAACCGTGTCCGAAAAACCGTAAATTGTGACAAAGTTGTCTCCGGCTCCCTCAAAATCATACACAAGCGTCCGCTCATGCGCCGGGTCTACGATCCAGTACTCCCTCACTCCGTTCGCACGGTACAGATGCAGTTTGTCGTCATAATCATGCGCCGCATCGCCGGGAGACACAATCTCGATCACCCAGTCCGGCGCCCCTTTGCAGCCCTGACGGTTCAATTTGTCTTTGTCGCAAATGACCGAAATATCCGGCTGCACAACGGTGTCCGCCCAATGCTTCTCGTCCGCGTCCGTATGGTCTTCGAGAAAAACGTCGAACGGCGCGGCATAGACCTCACAGTCGCCGCCGTGTCTTAAAATCGTTTCCTTGATACGGAAAAATAATTCGCCCGAAATCCTCTGATGCTCGCGGTTCGGCGCCGCCATATTATAGAAACGCCCCTTGATCAGTTCCGTCCTCGCCCCTTCCGGCAGACGGTTATAATCGTCGATTGTGAGATACAGAATCTGTTGTGTGTCCGCCATATGCTTCTCCTTCGTCTAACATATGATAAGGAATTGCTCAAAAACATAAGCAAAAGCCGGCTCCGCCAAAAACATATCTCTATTATACATGGAGCGGCAAAAAAAGACAATCGGAACTTGAAATGAGTCAAAAACAACCATCCCGTCTAATATCGTCCACCTTTCGTTCACGGAAATCCTCTTTTATCTGGAGAACAAACAATCTTAAGTGTGAGGTTAAGGCATTCTCGCCGTCGAACACGGGGATTTGTCTGTTCCCAAGGCAAGATTGAATGAAAAATGATTTCCGTGAAAATGCCATATGGGAGCATATTTACATCTCACAAATTATGTCGTATAATACAGATATGACATTATTCTATGTCGTATTTGGAATTACACCTTTTATGCACACATAATAAGGAGCATCTGATGGAGCAGCATTACACCAAACCCCGGCGCGTCCGCATCAACCCTTCCCGCTCGAAATGCGAGATGATCATCACCCGCATCCTTTCCACCGAGATCAAAGAAAACGGGAAGAACATCCATTTCAAAAACGCCATGGACTTCATGACCTATTTTGAATCACTCTACCCGTCGGGCAGCGCACTCACCAAGCAGGTGCAGCGGGCGATCAAGGCGATGGATCTGGCAAAAGACAAAGACGGGTATTTTCTCCTCGATAAAACGAAGGCGCAACTTGCGGAAGAAAAAGAACTTATCGCCATCTTCAAAAAAACCTGCGCAAAAGTTTCTTCGGAAAATGCGTTTGATGTGGTATTTTTAGAGGCGGACGCGGCGTACAAGCCATATCTGGCGCAGTTGATCTCGGAATCCGAAACGCTCCGCCCGCTTTTTATCACGTATGTAGACGCCGCCGACGGGCTGCTGTTTCTTACAGCGGACAAGGTGCGGCTGACCGAAGAATTGCAGCGGTTAAGCGAAGAGTAAAGGAAATATTATACTTGCCCTGCGGGTAATTTTTGCCTTGGGAACAAACAAATCTTTTGTGTTCGACGGCAAAAAATGCCTTAACCTCACACGGAGAATCGTTTGTTCTCAAGATAAAATAAAATTTCCGCAGATTGCCCCCTATCTCCTTCTTCGACGGCGGCTTTTTTCGCGGCGGATCGTGGTTCCCTTAAATTCCATCATTTTCGCTTCGGTATGAATCCGGCGGCGGCGGACCAATTCATCCGACGACCAGCGGCGCAGCCAGTACAGCGCCAGCACCGCCGAAATACTGCCGACCGTAACGAGCGCGATCAGCAGTACATTGATCTGAATATACGAATTTTCCTCCGCAAGATTGGAGAACGGATACCCTTCCTCCTCGGCAGACGCTAAGTAAAGCAGTTCGCCTTTTCCCACAAAACGCCCCGCGTAAGTGTATCGGATCTCGCCGATCTCACCGTCCGACGCGTTTTCGACCGGAACGACCTCATACTTTGCATCGGCAAACCGCGCGGCTTTCGGCAGGACGATTTGGCTATCCTCGCTGATTTTCACAAGGCTTACGTTTTCGGCAAGCGAACCGATATTGATGTTTCCGAACAAATTCCCCTGATCGGTCACCGCATAATGCATGAAATTGTCAAAACAATAATTGAATAAATGAATCGTATCGGGATAATACCCGTCCCCCGGCGCGGAAAGCACCACGCAGATCAGCGTCATGTCATCCCGCCGCGCATACGTCACCAGCGTGTAACCCGCAGCGTCCGTATAGCCGGTTTTCCCCCCGAGGCAGCCGTCATAGAGATACTGGCTCGTTTTATAAGAATTGATCATGGCATGGTGATTGTTAAGCGGCGTGATCACGTCATGCGTATTCGTCGGCGGAATCGAATAAGCACGCGTCCCCGCTATTGTGCGAAACGTCTCGTTCTGCCACGCCTCCCGCGAAATCAGCGCCATATCGTAAGCGCTGACGTAATGATTTTCGTCCGGAAGGCCGTTGGGATTGTTAAAATGCGTATGCGTACAGCCGATTGCCGCCGCCCGTTCGTTCATCAAATCGACAAACGTCTTCACATCGCCGCTGACGTGTTCCGCCACCGCATAGGCGCACTCATTCGCCGATTCGAGCATGACCGCGTACAGGCATTGCTCCATCGTCATTTCCTCGCCGATATCCCGGCTGATGTGGGAGTTTTCCCCCTCGTTTTTCTTCACGGCGTCCTCGGAAAACGTAACGACTTCGTCCATGTCGCAGTTTTCGACAGCAAGCAGCGTCGTCATGATTTTCGTAATGCTCGCCGGATAATAGGCGCTGTCCGCATCCTTGCCATATAGTACGGCACCGGTGTCCGCGTCCATCACGACCGCGGCATCCGCCGAAACCTCGATGCTGCCGGGCCAATACTCCTCCGCCTTTACGAAAACTGCCGGTGCGAGTGAAAAAATAAGAACAGAAAAAAGAGGCAGAAACGCATGGAATTTTGCCAAAAGTTTGTGAATCGGCTTCCCCTCCGCGACGAACATCTCCTCGTATTCGGTCATGATATTGCCGACTAACAGCCGATTTCGCGCCTCGTCTTCCCGCAGCCCGGCATACGGCAAATCGTTTCGCGCCGCCCCCTGCTGCCCCGCGCCGTGCAGATCGTTCCCAGCCGCCCCCCGCTGCCCCACACTATGCAGATCGTCGGTCGCCGCAAGGAGCGTCCAATGCTTTGCCGCCTCCATCTCCTCTTTTGAAAAAGCAAACAGGCCGCCGTTGTCGGTCTTAAACTCCACCATGCCGCCGTCAGCGAGAACCTTTTCATAAACGGACAGAAACCGGCTCGACGTCAGCCGCCGTTTCGCGTGCCGCGCTTTCGGCCACGGATCGGAAAAATTCAAATAAATCCGCCCCACCTCGCCTTTTTCAAAAAAATCGGCAAGATCCGCGGCGTCGCAGCAGATCAGACGGAGATTGGGAAGAGGCTTTGCGTCCAGCCTTTGTACGGCGCGGAACATCACGCTTTCATAACGCTCCAGCCCAAGAAAATTGATATCGGGATGCATTTTTGCCTGTGAAATAATAAACTGCCCCTTCCCCATCCCAATCTCAATAAAAATCGGATGGTCATTCTGGAACAGTTCCCCCCACCTGCCTTTCCATTCGGCAGGGTTCTGAATGCATTGTTCGCTATTTTCCACAGCGGGTTTTGCCGCCGGAATATTCCGCAGACGCATAGACTTCCCTCTAAAAACGCGACGGTTCAGCCACCCCGAACTGTCGCCATACAGTTATGAATTGCCGTCAGAAAATCAGGCGTATCGCCGCACGGCGATCACGGTATTTCCCTTTTTTGTCTCGCGCAGCACGCCGTCGAAAATGAATTTGCCGTGCCCGCGCACCGAAATCACATCACCGGATTTCGGCTCTATGGACGGATTTGCGGTTGGCCTGCCGTTTATAAAAACCAGTTCCTTTGCAAACATCGCCTTTGATTTTTCCCGGGACAGATGATAGAGTTTCGACACCATCCCGTCCAAACGCAGCGACGCAACGACCGGCTCTTCCTTTTCAAAAACGGGGGCAACATCTTTCGGTACTTGCTTCAGTTGTTCGACCGCCACCGTCGTATGTTTGACAGTCGTGACGTTTTCTTTGATAAAATCCGCCATGCGCTCCGCAACGAAAACATAGGCGGCAAGGGCGTTGTCATTCTCCTCGGGCGATTCGCCTTGACGCGCATTTTCGCCGCGCAGGATAATATCCCCGATCACATCCCGCTCCAGCCCAAGCCCCATCAGAGTCCCCAGGAAATCACGGTGGGTCAGTTCGTCCGCGTATTTTGCCGCAAGCGGAGCGATTTTTAACAGAACGATCGGAAAGTCTTCTTCATAGCCAAATTCGTGCAGATTCCCAAACCGGATCATCACGCGTTCGCAGTCCGGCGCACCGCCGAAGACGGTAAAATCGCTTTCCGGCGCCAGCCCGTAGACATCCGCCGCGTCCGCCGCCGTCATGAAATCCGTAAAATAATAGGCATTGTGACTTAGGGCGTTGTGATGCAGTTCGACAAGGCGTTTCTTCCTTGCAATGGATGGATCTTTTTCCATGGCGTTTCGGTCGGTGTCATTCGTGGATCAATGGGAACCGTTATTTTGCTTCGTTTTCCTTTGGCTCGTTCCCTGTTTCTTACTTCTTTTCCGTCGGCGGATTATTCGGCTCTGCATCCTCCGATGCGCTTCCGGCTTCTTCCCGCTTTTCCGAGAACGCAACCCCAGATTCCGGCTTTGCCGCCGGCGCCTGACCTTCCGGATACGGCTGGACGCCCGCCGGCGCCTTTCCGAAGTGCGGCATAGCCCCCATTGGACGGCGCATCGCATGCTTTCGCGGTCTTGCCGCAATCTTTTTTGAAACAATATGGATAATAAAGAGTATCACCGCCGCTATTGCCACAAGGAAAACTAGTACCGGCAGAGCATAGATTAAGAAAATCACCAGATTCTGCATAAATCCGACGAAATTCCGGCAACTCCCGGCAACCGCGTCCGCAACGCGTTCCCCGAAACTTTGCGGGGTCGCCGAATATTCCACGACTTCACGAACGGTAATGTTAAGCGTCGAATACGCAACGTCCGTGTCCATGTTCCGAAGCTGCGCCTCAAGTGAATCCAAATCCCCCTGCACCGACGCGATGCGGTCAACAATTTCGATCAGATCCTCGGTCGAATCCGCATTTTCCGTCATCTCGTTCAAACGATCGAGTTCCGTCCGAAGAGAAGAACGCCGGGCGGCAGCGTCATAATAACTGCGCGTAATGTTGTCGGCGTAGGTGTACATATCCTTTACCCTGCCGATGCCCTGCGTGCCGTTAAGGAACGGGCGGAACTGACCTGCCGGAATGCGTACCGTCACGTCCAGATTATGCCCCGTTCGGTCAGAACTGTAATCCGGCGTGTATTCATTGACGCTTTCGCTTTGAATGATACCGCCTTTTTCTTCGATAAGCGCATAAAGTTTCGCCACCGTATCATCATATTCCAACGTCTCAATCGTCAGGGAGCCGGAATAGACAATTTTTTCCCGGTCGATCGTAACCGATGTGTCGGGTTTTGTATCGGCGTTCTCGTCTATCGTCCCGGACGAACCCTCGCGCTCCTCGGACTCTACGTATTCCTCATCATAATCATAAGAACCACCTGCCTCCGCAGCGGTTGCAGCCGCGTCGTAATAGCCGCCGTTGTCAAACGCGCCTTCAGACTTATAGGCGACATCCGAAGCCCCGCCGCCCGAACAGCCGGTCAAAAGGGAAGCCGCAACAATAAGAGAAAAAACAAATGACAGATGTTTTGATTTCATGGAATGATCTCCTTTTAATAAAAAGAAAGTCTCGCGCCCCGTCTTTTCTTGCAGAAAGCGAGCAATGCTTTTCTTGTAAAAAGAAAGTCTCGCGCCCCGTCTTTTCTTGCAGAATATGGAGCAGCCTCGCTCCTTTCATTTCCTACTAAAAAGAAAGTCCTGCCCCCGCAGGAATCCTGCAGAACCAAGACCTTACCTACGCGATCAGGGGTTCGAACCCTGGACACCCTGATTAAGAGTCAGGTGCTCTACCAGCTGAGCTAATCGCGCATATTCCGCACATCGAGCGGAACGCTTGTTATTATACGCTTATATTGACTGTTTTGTCAACTATAAATTTTTTTTTTTTTATTTCATAATTTACAACTATAAGATTAAATATCTATTCGACTATTCCCACTTTCAATCCCAAGTTCCTTATGAAAGTAGTGGAGCGTTGAAAAACGATACCTTCTCTCGTACTGTTCTTCACTCAAAACACGCTCTCCCTTGGTATGATAAATATAGTCTTAGACATAACGATCTGCTTGGCGTGCAATCCTTGTAATATTTTCTACCATTTCGTGGTATTCGTCTGAATCAACTATAGCATCTTCACTCTCCAAATATTCCAAATCGCAAATAATCAGGATCTTTGAATAATCCAATCCAGACTGATGATTTCTGGAACGCTTTGATTTTTTGAATCTATAAGCGTTTCTATGGCGTACTTCTGTACGAAACGGAATACATAGAAAATAATCATAATGAAGATCTATCAGCAGACAATTATAGGCACGGCTGTTTTTCAACATCATTTCTGGATATTGATCGTTATCGTAATCATTATAAAAATATTCAGAAAGACGTAAAACTTGATAATCAAATTCCATATATTCTCCGGTAAAATTCAAAATGGCAGAGCAAACAATTCACTCTGCCAACGAAAAACATCACTCGGTTATTTTTATTTTACCGACGTGTCAGAACCGTCACACGTCATCTTCGTGATGGGGATTTCTCCCACTATCACTATATCAACTTTAAGGCTGTGCGTCAATGGGATATATTGAAATCCCCTAATTCATCGCCGCAAACATCGCCTCGATTTCCTCCGGCGACAGCATCTTATTCGGGTCGTCACTTACCGGTGCCGGTGCTGGGGCAGGTGCCGGGGCTGGCGCAGCCGCCGCATCCGCCTGGGCGAACATTGCCGCGATCTCATCCGGCGACAACTGCTTGTTCGGGTCGTCGCTTACCGGCTCTACTACCGGCGCAGGCGCTGGTTCCGGGGCGGGCGCGGGTTCTTCCGCCGGTGCCGCCTGGGCGAACATCGCCGCAATCTCATCCGGCGACAACTGCTTATTCGGATCGTCGCTTACCGGCTCTACTACCGGCGCGGGCGCTGGCTCGGGCGCGGGCTCCGGTACTGGCTCCGGTTCCGGTGCAGGTTCGGGTATCGGTTCCGGCTCGGGCGCGGGCTCCGGTACTGGTTCCGGAATCGGCTCTGCCGCAACCGGCGTCTCTTCCATTACTTCCGGTGCCGCTTCCGGCTGTGGGGCAGCTGCCTCCGGCTCTGGCATCGGCTCCGACTGCGCGAAATCCTGCTGCGGCATCGGCGCCTGTTGATACGGAGCCGAAACAGGCTGCTGATAAACAGGTGCGCTCTGCTGATACGGCTGCATCCCCGCCGGATACGCCCCCTGTGCAACCATCATCACCGGCTGCGCGGGGAAAGCGGATTGATTTTTCTCAATGGTGAGCAGACTATGCTGCATGGACTTTACAGAATCAGACAAAGAACCGATATTCCGCTGAACATCGGAAAGCATTTTCTCATTCTGCTGAATAATTTCCCTGTTATTACTGGAAAGTTTTTCCTCGAACTCAAAGAATTTTTGCAGAAGCATATCGTTGGAGTTCATTAACGCGTCGGTGTTCTCCTTGCTGCGGGAGATTGTCACCTTCGCAACGGCTTTCTGCGCCTGTATGATCTCGTCCGCGGGCAGCGAGCCATTTTCCTCCATATCATACAGCCTATCGGACAATTCCTCGAAATTCTTCCGCAGCATCAGGTAGGAAGCCTTCTGCGCCTTGAAAATCTCGTCAAATTCGTCCTGCTGTAATTCCTTGTTCCGCTGACTGACCGTCATCAAAGAATGAATCAGAAGCATCACCGAGGCAATGAAGATCAGCCCGATTCCCACAACGAGAATCATTTCTGCCTCCGTTTTGAAAACGATGTAGATCTCGGCAAGCACCGCAACCGCCGCCAGCACGCCGCCGATCATCGCCATCTGCTTCGCCCGCGCAATCTCGGCTTCTTTTACATTTATGTCCTTGTCCATTGAAAACTCCCCTGTCCCTGACCGATAGAGTGTTGTCATTGCATATAGAGTTATTATCGCAGATTTTCAAAGGAGTTGCAAGGCATACGGCACATAAACTTGTTTAGTGCCAATAAAATCCTCTACCAGCGGGAACTCTGGCTCACTACAAACAACACTCAAAATTCCCCCGATAATATTACTGCCCTCATCCAACTTAAAATCCGTCAAATAAATCCATCTATCCGGGTAAAGATTGACAATATCCGACCAATTCATCCATTTACCCAAGTTATTGTTATTAATCATATCTTTTGGACGCTTTATCTCTTCAGCCACGGCAAATCCTCCTTAATTTTCAATTCCGCTGTTTGTTCTTAACATATTAATCAATTTCCGTGATGACCGGACGCCTTCAACCGTCCGATTCGTCAGCAGGAATAAAATCCTTTTTTACGATTTCTACCGCATTATCTTCGTCAATAGTATGCAGCCCCGGATAATATTGGCACATAACCGGATACGAAACGTATTTTCGCAGAACGTTGCTTCGAATGCCTGTCTGCCGACAAATGTACCGATACATAAAGCCGATCCAAAACGCGACAGCCGGGTCAAACATGGCTCCCTCATCCAATTTTTTGCAGTCTTTCTCTATTTCGGGGGCAATAAAATCCCAGCATTCTTCCTCATCCGCAAGTTGAAATCTGGAATAACTGGAATCCATCGCCCGCATACAAAAGTCCGACTTCAAATAGTTATCGGAAAACGAATCCATGTCATAGGACCGCCTCGCCGCATATTCATATATTTTCCCCTGCGTTTCAGAAATATCAAAATCCAATCCCGTCATTTTCCCACCTATGAACCACTTTTCTCAATCAATTCTGTCAAATATAATCCATCCCTGATGTGTCGTCTCGCCATTTCACTGACGATATTCCTGCTTTCCAGTCTTTTCTCAATGACATAGTTCTTAATATCATCCGCCTCTTTTCCAAAGATATCGCGCTCACTAAGAACCTCGATCCGATTGCATGCATCCTGCGTTTTCGCTACAATTTGGAATCCATAGTCAATACTTTCAAGACAAGCGAGCAAGCCTTTATCGGTTAAGCCGTTATCTATAAACCGCCGCATGGCTTCATTCATTCGATCATCCGCTATGCATCCCACAATAAAATCAAAACTCTCGCACTTTTCTTTGCATTCTTTGGCTAAAGGTAATTTATTAAAATCTGCAGACTTTTCCCTGTATGCAAGGATCGTATACACCCAATCCAGTCCGTCTAAAAAAAGCACATTTTCCTCAGACAAACCGGTCGTGTTGACCTTCAATGTATATATTTTAGGAGCCGAGTCTTCAACAACCAATCCTTTCGCCTGTTCGGGATTGCTTCCCATATAGAACCCTTTTCCAAAATCACATCTTTCCCGGCTTGCCGGATGGATGGTGCCTTTAAGCCCACCTCGCGACCCATGATATAAAATAATCTCGTCCTTGCTGATAATATCCTTAAACCGCATCTTGATGATACCTCATATCGTAAAACAAGACCCTGCGAACCCTTCCATTTTAGTTTACTACATTTTCATTGCATTTGGAATATCGAACGCCAATTTCCTCAATCCTCCACAAAATGGTTAAAAACGCGAAAATCTTGCCTTGGGAACACCTCAATGACTAACTACAACATAATTATAAAATAATGACTAATAGTTTTTCCTATCATTTAGATT
>CAJOQZ010000312.1 GCA_905236585.1 uncultured Lachnospiraceae bacterium | reverse complement strand
GTCTCGGCGGCTTCGACAACTGCGTCCATATCAGTGAAGTGGATATGGTGGTGGAGGTCGACAACCCGCCCATGGAGGAAATGGGCGGCGGCGGCAAAATCTCCGATATCGACATGGCTGTTGCGAAACTCGTGGTGGAGGAGATTCCCAACGGCGCGTGTCTCCAACTGGGTATCGGCTCCATGCCCAACGCCATCGGCAAACTCATCGCCGAATCCGACTTGAAAGATTTGGGCGTCCATACCGAAATGTATGTCGACGCGTTTGTCGATATCGCAAAGGCAGGGAAGATCACCGGCGCGAGAAAGAGCATAGACCGTTTCCGTCAGGCGTATGCGTTCGGCGCGGGAACGAAGAAGATGTATGATTATATCGATGACAATCCGGCGCTGATGAGCGTTCCGGTGGATTATACCAATGATGCGCGGACGATCGCAAAGATCGACAACTTTATATCCATCAACAACGCGGTGGATGTCGATCTGTACGGACAGGTAAACGCGGAGTCCGCAGGAACGAAGCAGATCTCCGGCGCCGGCGGGCAGATGGATTTCGTGATGGGCGCATATCTGTCAAAAGGCGGCAAGAGTTTCATCTGCTTATCGTCGACGTTCAAGGGCAGGGACGGCTCCCTGTCAAGCCGGATACGCCCGACGCTGGCGAACGGCTCCACGGTAACCGATACCCGTCCGCAGACCATGTACCTCGTCACCGAATACGGCATGGCGAACTTAAAGGGCACATCCACCTGGCAGCGGGCGGAAAAAATCATCGGCATCGCACACCCCGACTTCCGAGATGAACTGATAAAGGAAGCGGAAAAAATGGGCATTTGGAGAAATTCTAACAAAAGATAATCCGAGAAAAGAAATCGCGCGGGCTTATACATGTCTCAGAGCGAGGTTAAGCGAAGCGTCGAACGAGAGACATGTATAAGAACGCGAACTATAGGCCGAGAAAGACTAAGAATGAGCGAGAAATAACGCAAGACTTGCAGGCTTGAAAGCGTCTCGTAGTGAGGTTAAGCGAAGCGTCGAACGAGAGATGCTTTTAAGACGGCAAGCCGCATAGCAATATGAATTAAGGCATAATCCGAGAAAAGAAATCGAGCGGGCTTATACATGTCTCAGAGTGAGGTTAAGCGAAGCGTCGAGCGAGAGACATGTATAAGACGGCGGATTATGTAGCGAGAATTTACGCGATATGTGGCAGGCGAAGGATTTAGAAATATCTCAGAGCGAGGTTAAGCGAAGCGTCGAGCGAGAGATATTTCTAAATCCGTAGCCTGTATGCATGGAAAGGAACAAAGATGACCCAATTCGACAACCGCAACATCACCATGATGATGGATCTCTACGAGATGACAATGGCGAACGGCTATTATTCCGAAGGCGGCACAGACGCAACCGTCACTTTTGACGTCTTCTACCGCCGCAACCCGGACAACGGAGGATTTGCGATCTTCGCCGGATTGGAGCAGATCGTCGAGTACATAGAAAACCTCCATTTTGAAGAAGATGATATTGAATATTTCAGGGGGCTTTCCCTGTTTCGGGACGACTTCCTCGAATATCTGAAAAACTACCATTTTCACGGAGATATCATGGCGCTGCCGGAAGGAACGATCATGTATCCGAACGAGCCGATCCTTACGGTGACGGCGCCGCTGATAGACGCGCAGTTGATCGAAACGGCAATCCTTGCGCAGATCAACCACCAGTCGCTGATTGCGACGAAGACCCAGCGGATCGTGAGGTCGGCAAAAGGGCGCGCGGTGTCCGATTTCGGCGCCCGCCGTGCGCACAACATGGACGCGGCGGTGTACGGCGCAAGAGCCGCCTATATCGGCGGAGCGGTGGGAACGGCGACGGTTATGGCGGGCAAGCAGTTTGACATCCCGGTCAGCGGAACGATGGCGCACAGCTGGGTGATGTATTTTGACGATGAATACACGGCGTTTAAGAAATATGCGCAAAAATACCCGGACGCGACGGTTCTTCTTGTCGATACCTATGACGTGCTGCATTCCGGCGTGCCGAATGCGATCAAGGTGGCGCAGGATGTTCTGCATCCGTTGGGAAAGCGCTTAAAAGGCGTCCGCTTAGACTCCGGCGACCTTGCGTATCTGTCCAAGAAAGTGCGCAAGCAGTTGGACGACGCGGGGCTTACCGACTGCAAGATTATTGCGTCGAACAGCCTCGATGAATATACGATTTCCTCGATTCTGCATCAGGACGGCAAGATTGATTCCTTCGGCGTCGGCGAGCGGCTGATAACGGCACAGAGCGATCCCGTTTTCGGTGCGGTCTACAAGATTGTCGAAGTGGAAAAAGACGGAGAGGTGATTCCGAAAATCAAGGTTTCGGAGACGGTAGAGAAGATCACGAATCCCGGGAAAAAGAAACTGTTCCGCGTCTATGATGAGAACAAGAACGCGATCGCGGATCTGATTACGAGAGCGGACGAAACGCCGGACATGAGCGAGCCGTATCGGTATGTTGACCCGAAAAAGCCGTGGAAGAACCGTTATTTTACAGGATGCACGGTAAAGGAACTGCAGATTACGGTCATTAAGGACGGGAAATGCGTATGCGACCTGCCGCCGATTTCCGCCATCCGTGATTATGTACATGACCAGCTGGCAAATGAGATTTGGCAGGAGGAGCAGCGGCGGGAGAATCCGCACATCCATTATCTGGACATGAGTCCGGCATATTACGAACTGAAGATGGGGCTGTTAGACAAAACACAGAACGGAAAATAACAGATCCATCCGAACGGAGAAACGTTATGGAAAAGTTAAAGCAGATGCGTCTGCATATTGCATTCGGATCATTGGCGTGCATCATTATGGGGCTTATATTCCTGTTTTGGGCGGACGGGATCGCGACGACAGTTGCCCGTCTGATCGGCTTCATCCTGCTTCTGATCGGCGGAACGCAGTTTTTAGGGAAATTGTTCGGCGACTCCAACCGCTCAAGCGGCATGCTCGTCGGCGGTTTGATTGCGATTATCGGCATCTGGGTAATTATCAACCCCGAATCGGCGGTGGCGATCATACCGATGATCATCGGCGTTGTATTGGTGATTCACGGCATACAGGACGTATCGCTTGCATATGCCGGGAGAGCGGCGAAGATGACCCGCTGGAAAGGCGCGATCGGAATCGGCGTATTAGACATTATTTTAGGTGTGATCTGCATCGTCTGCGCTTTTCGCATGGTGACTCTTGCCTTGCAGATCATGGGGATCATGATGATTTATGACGGCGTTACATCGGGGCTTATCGTGCGGGATGTGAACCGTGCGGAAAAAGATATCGTGGATTCTCGGATCATCCGGGAGACGACGGACGAGGCGCTTTAATCCATGCGGACGATGGAGTTTAAGATGGAGCGCAAAGAACTGCTCGAGGTGGTAAAGCCGGGCGAGGTGTTTTCCGTCAAAGAATACAAGATTTCGAACAATTATTATTACGTGCTGGGACGTTCCTATGCAATGTCTGCGAATTTTCCGGTGACGGAGCGCCTCGTAAGCGACAAGGGAACGGTAAAGGAAGTTACTGACACGCCGAAAGGCTATTTTGTTATCATGCAGTTTGACGAATAAGAGGGCGGACGATCCATGCGGTACTATCCCATAGACCAAATTAAAAGCGGCATGATTTTGGGGCAGGAGATTCACGACGCGTCCGGTCGGATGCTTATTGCCAAATTTACGGAATTAAGCGACGAAAACATTTCCTATATCGCATTCTTAGGCGTTCCCGGTCTGTATATTGACGACCAGTTCACAAAAGACATCGAGATCAAAGAGGTCGTTCGACCCGAAGTCCGCAAATCCGCGATTCAGATCGTGCAGGATATTTTCATTGCGGCGGCAGGAGGCACGCTGCCGTCGGAAGAAGCGGCAATCCAGCAAAATGTAAAAGACATCGTAGATAATGTTTTGGAAAACGAGGACGTAATGTATAACCTCGTAGAGATCAAAACCTATGACGATTATACCTATTTTCATTCGGCGAATGTCGCGATATTGGCTGGTGTATTGGGCGCGAAAGCGGGACTTGGCGAGGAGGAACTGGACGATCTGGTGACGGCGGGTTTTTTGCATGATATCGGAAAAGTCTTTATCAACCCCGAGATCATTACCGCGCCCCGAGCACTGACCGAGGAGGAGCGGATCGAGATGATGGATCATCCGACCTTAGGGCATGATTTTCTGATGAAAAATTATGACTTCCCGAAGCGGGTCACAGACGCGGTTTATGAACATCACGAATGGCACAACGGAGGCGGCTATCCGCGCCGGATCAAGGGGCAGGAAATATCCAAACTGGCGAGGATATTAAAGATCGCGGATGTCTATGACGCCATGACAAGCCGCCGAACATACCATGAGCCGTACCTGCCGTCGGATGTCGTTGAATACATCATGGCGCGCAGCGGCATGGAATTTGACCCCGAATCGGTACAGATCATGGCGAATGAACTGTCCGTCTATCCGGTCGGCGTGGAAGTCGAACTCTCCGACGGACGGCACGGCATCGTCATCGAGAACCACCGCGGCTTCGTCCTCCGTCCGACGGTAAAAATGTTAGAAGGAGGCGAAACCCTAAACCTCTTAGAAGACAGAGCCGCGCTCAACCTAACAATAACACGGCTGTTGATGTAATGGGCAAAAACCGGAGCGGAAGCGCGTCGGCAAAAATATATACTGTCATAAGCAAAATTTACACTAAGGAATCCATCATGACAAAAAAAGAAAGAGTATCAGAAGTCTGCCGTGTCCTTGATGAGATGTACGGCACCGGACCAATCATCTACCTCGAACACGAGAACACATGGCAACTGTTATTTGCAACCATCCTAAGCGCGCAATGCACCGATGCCCGCGTCAATATCGTAACCCGCGACCTGTATCAGAAATATCCCACGATAGAATCTTTTGCCAACGCCGATTTAGCCGAACTCGAACAGGACATCCATTCGACCGGCTTTTATCATAATAAGGCGAAAAATATTATCGCCTGTGCACGGAGGCTGCTTTCGGATTTCGGCGGGGAAGTGCCGACGTCAATCGAAGACTTAACGAGTCTTCCGGGCGTCGGAAGGAAAACGGCGAACGTCATACGGGGGAATATATATAACGAGCCGAGTATCGTCGTAGATACCCATGTAAAGCGGATATCCAAACGCTTAGGACTTACGAAGAAGGACGATCCGACGGAGGTGGAGTTTGACCTCATGAAGATACTGCCGAAAGAGCATTGGATTCGTTACAATATGCAGATCATTACCTTAGGGCGGACGATTTGCCCGTCGCGCAGCCCGAAATGCGGAGAGTGCCCGCTATATGACGTATGCGTAAGCAAGGGGAAATTTTAACGGCAGTGCGGCTCTTTTTACAGAGTATATAAAAGCCGGCACGGAAGTCGATTTTTATGCAAAGAACAAACGCTTTTTTCGTGTGAGGTTAAGGCATTCCCGCCGTTGAACACGAAGAAGCGTTTGTTTCCATAGCAAGATTGTATAAAAATTGCGAAAAAATTGATTTCAGTTGAAATCCTAATTTATTTCTTTTTTTGACGCTGCATTTATGGTAAAATAATAAATTGAATTTTAATGTTTATGGATTGTGACCGTATTATTAGATGAAACGCTTTGAAATCATCATCATTACGATATTAGTGATCGTGCTCGGGCTGATGAGCATCCATATCAGCGCGTTCAGTTTTGATGCCGAAGATGCCGCGCTTGCAAGGGGCGACAGTTACGATCTTTCGGATCATTGGACGATTACGTATGCTGATGGCTCGTCCGAGGAAATATCTTTTCCTTTTCATATTAAGGCCTCGGATGCGGACCGGATTGTATTAGAGCATGCGATGGCAAGCGAATATGCGGGACTGGCGCTGAATTTTGAGGCGACGAACTCGGCAATAAAAATTTTCCTTGATGATATTCCTTTGTACAATGCCGGGAATACCGGACGGATGGATGATTTCAAGCCGCAGGATGGAATGATAAAGCCGGATGGGACGCCGCCGAACGACGCGCCGCAGCAGCCGCAGGGGCAGCAAAACGGTGTGCCGCAGCAGCCGCAGGATCAGTTGAACGGCAATCCCGGGGGAGCGGCAGAAGGGATACAGCCGGAGGGAGCGCCGCAGCCTATAGATGCCGGTCAACCGACGGAGGAAATCCAGCAGGGGATGGAGGCATCAGGGGAAGCCACAGAGCCGGACGGCGACATCATAATTGATGAAGACGCGATGCAGGAGTTTGGACAGGTTTTGGTGGATCTGCCCAATGAGATCAAAGACACCGATGTTCTTCGGATTGAGCTGTCCAACGTCGCGCAAAAGAGCGGCGTTACGATATATGAGGCAAGCATAGCCAAACGCGACGTTGTCGTCATGTGGACGGTGCAGGCGGCGATGTTCCCGTTGATGTGCGGCATCATTATCATAATTTCGGCAGTTATTCTGTT
>CAJOQZ010000311.1 GCA_905236585.1 uncultured Lachnospiraceae bacterium | reverse complement strand
GTCCGCTTCCTTCGGCACCAACAGCCCCGCCATATCCTTGATACAGATGGAGTCCGCCCCCATGTCCTCAATCTTCTTCGCCATATCCATCCAGTAATCGAGCGTATACGCATCCCCAAGGGTATAGGAAAGCGCTACCTGCGCATGCCCTTTTTCGGCATTCGTCGCCCTGACCGCCGTCTGTAAGTTCCTTAAATCATTCAGGCAGTCAAAAATACGGATGATGTCGATGCCGTTCGCAATCGACTTCTGCACAAAATATTCCACCACGTCATCCGCATACGGTCGATATCCCAATATGTTCTGTCCGCGGAAAAGCATCTGCAGTTTGGTGTTTTTGAATCCATCGCGCAGTTTGCGCAGACGATCCCACGGATCTTCCTTCAAGAAACGCAAGCATGCGTCGAATGTCGCGCCGCCCCAGCATTCCACCGCATGATAGCCGACGGCGTCCATCTTGTCGATGATTCCGAGCATCTGCTCCGTCGTCATTCGTGTCGCGATCAGGGATTGATGCGCGTCTCTTAATACTGTCTCGGTAATTTTTACTTTTGCCATATCTATTCTACCTTTCTCGACTATAAATATAATCTAAAGATTTGTGGCTTGTCTTGGCATTACGGAAATAGCCGATGAATTGCCGAATCACTCACCTTCCCTTACGGGACATTCTGCTCGCTAAGCTCAATTCTCGCTTCGCTCGATTTCGCTAATCTCCCAGAATCGGTTCGCACATAAGTTCATACTTCGCTTTGCTCGTATTCACTAAGTGCTCTACACGCCGAATATCGCCATAAACACACCGGCTGCAACCGCCGTTCCGATAACGCCCGCCACATTCGGCCCCATGGCATGCATCAACAGGAAATTCGTCGGATCTTCCTCCGCGCCGACCTTCTGCGCCACACGCGCCGCCATCGGCACCGCCGATACGCCCGCCGCGCCGATTAACGGATTGATCTTGCCATGCGTAATAAAGCATAACACTTTTCCGAATATAACTCCTGCCGCCGTACCGAACGCGAACGCCGCCAGACCTAAGCCGACGATCTTCAACGTATCGGTATTCAAAAACCGCTCCGCGCTGGTCGATGCACCGACCGACGTTCCGAGCAGGATAACGACGATATACATCATCGCGTTGCTCGCCGTTTCGGACAACTGCCGTACCACGCCGCTCTCACGGAAAAGGTTTCCAAGCATCAGCATACCGACAAGCGGCGCCGTCGTCGGAAGCAGAAGGCAGACAACCAGCGTAACCACAACCGGGAATAATATCCGCTCAAGTTTGCTGACCTGCCGCAGATTATCCATATGGATTCCGCGCTCTTCCTTCGTCGTCAACGCCTTCATAATCGGAGGCTGAATGATCGGCACTAACGACATATAGGAATACGCCGCCACCGCGATCGGTCCCATTAGATCCGTCTGCCCCAGTTTCCCGGCGAGGAAGATTGAAGTCGGTCCGTCCGCTCCGCCGATAATGGAGATTGCCGCAGCAGCCTCGTTGTTAAATCCTATCGCCATCGCAATCAGATATGCCCCGAAGATACCAAACTGCGCCGCTGCCCCCAATAAAAAGCAGATCGGATTCGCAATCAATGGTGAAAAGTCCGTCATTGCACCAACGCCCATTAAAATCAGAGACGGCAATATCGACCACTCATCCAACGAATAAAAATAATACAACAATCCGCCGACGCCGTTCGACGTCTCTTCTGGAGACGCCATGATATCGGGATAAATATTAACAAGCAGCATTCCAAACGCGATCGGAACCAACAAAAGCGGCTCGAAGTCCCAACGGATCGCTAAGTATAAGAAGACGCACGCTACGACTATCATAATCAGATTGCCGAACGTCAGATTAAAAAACGCCGTCTGATGTATCAGATTGGATAATGTTTCTCCTACATATTCCATTGCTTACTCCCCAAGTGTTGCCAACAAGTCTCCGGCTTCCACTGCCTGTCCTTCGGATACGGCAACGGAAAGGATCGTTCCGTCTTTCGGCGCGACAACCGGCGTTTCCATTTTCATAACTTCCAAAACAACAATCGTCTGTCCGCGCTGTACCTTTGTACCGACCGGTGCCTCTACCCGAAATACTTTTCCTGCCGCGCCCGCTTCAATCGGCGTTCCCTCTCCGCCGCCCGGCGCTGCCGCTGCCGCCGGCTGCGGCGCTCTCGGCGCCGGTGACGGGGCAAAAGCCGCCGCAGACGCCATTGCCGCAGACGCGTCTTTTTCCTCGACCGTAACGTCATACATCTTGCCGTTGACCGTAATCGTATAGTTTTTCATTTTCTAATACCTCCGTACTATTGAGCGGACAATGAAGTCGTCCGTACTCATGTATTCGCTTGCCGCTATCGCCGCCGTGATTACGGCGACAAGTTCAAGATCGTCTTTTTCCGTCGCTACCGGAACTGCCAGCCGCTTATCCATGTATGTTTCGGGATCTACCGGCGGAGCCTCTTTTTTCCCGAGTTTCCCTTTGAGATAGGGAATGATTCGGAAACAGTATATTAAAACGGATATGAGGATCAATACGACGAAAACCGTCCCCATTCCCATTGCGGTATTCATTGCCGCCTGTTCGATTAAACTCATATATATCTCCTACTCCGCCGTCATTTGGCGATATGCTTCTTCTCCGGTAAAAAGACTTCCTTTGTGAAAAGCAGTTGGAACGCGTCGATTAAATATTTACGCGAATCCACAAAACTGATCACGCGGTCGATATAGCCGTGCCGCGCCGCATTCTCCATGCCCTGCCGCTTCTCGTTAAATTCCGCCTCTACCTGCGCCACATCTCCGGGAAGCCCATCCGTAATGATCTTCGCCGCCATTTTCGCATTCATGATGCCCATGTCCGCATCCGGGTATGCGTAAACGAGATCCACGCCTAATGATTTCGCCCCCATGCAAAGATACGCGCTGCCGTAGGCTTCTTTTAACAAAAGCGTTACTTTCGGAACCGACGCCGCCGCGATCGCCATGGAAAGCCGTCCCGCCGCGTTCGCAAGCGAAAGTTCGCTGCCGATCGTCGGCTCATACCCCGTTACATTGACAAGAGACAATAAGGGGATATCGAAGGAATCCAAAAACCGGACGAATGCCGCCGCTTTTTTACAGCCGTCCGTCGAAAGAACCGACACGTCGTCGATCGGCTGGTTGCCGATTACGCCGACCGTCATGCCGTTTAAGCG
>CAJOQZ010000310.1 GCA_905236585.1 uncultured Lachnospiraceae bacterium | reverse complement strand
GGACTTGATCCCTCGAAGCGTCCCGGCGTTATCATCCACCACTAAAATATTCTTCTTTGCCGGAGGCGCTGCCTCTACCTGCTGCCTGTCCCCGACATCCGGCTGCTCCAAGTCCACATGCAGCCGCTTCGCGATCGCATTGATGACACTGGAATTTTCAATCGGACGGATCAGGTTTTCAAACTGCTCGCTTTCATAATACCGTAGGAAATGCCGCTGCTCGCTTTCCGTTCCGATGGTCAGCACCGGCATGTCCGGGTAATTGGTACTGATCCGGTTGAAAATCACCGGGTCGATATCCGTAACGCCGATCAGCGAGATCAGCACCAGATCAGGATCTACGACATCGAGCATCCCGAGTACAATGTCCGCGGTCGGAGACGAAAACTGCACCTGGTAATATTTTACCAATGCGGCATTCAAATTCTTCGCCGTTTCGTTCATTTTCGCCACAAAGAGAATTTTTCTCATGATGTAAAGTCTCCCTTATCCATAATACTATCCGCTAACTCTGAAACAAGATCACTGTCCAAATCCGCAACCGCGCCGGACATCTGCTGCATGATATCCGCAATCTCGGGAGGGTAACTGTACCCCTTCAACTGTTCCATCAACTCATCCGACTGGTCGATATCCATGTCATCCATGGCAAGTTTTAACATTTCAAGCCTTGCCAGTGTCTGCCCGTAATCCGCCGGCGGCAGGGACGCCGCCGCTGCCTTCGGGTCTTCTATGCCGAACACGCCGATCAGTTTTTCACGGTAGGAGTTCCACTCTTTCATGAAGATCGGATGCATTGCGGATATGGTGTCCATATTCAGATCCCTTGCGGCAAACTCCAGCATCTTCGCCATTCCCGCAAGCGGCACGATGCCGATCGTCGCCGCCGAACTTTTCATTCCATGTACTTGAATCCGGTATTCGTCAAACGCCGCCGGTTCGGGAAGTTCTTCGAACATCTGCTCCAACTTGCCGCCGTGAACCGGGATCAGTTCAAAGAACTGCCGCACCGCTTCCGCGAGGATGTCCTCGCCTGTCAGATGCAGCCATGCGAACGGCCAGTCCAGCCCGTCCACCGTCGGGAAGTCGTCCGGCATCTCGTTCCCTGTATCTTGGGATGACATGCCGCCGCCTTCCGGTGCCGGTAAAAGCAGTTCCTTCGGAAGTTTCTCCCGTAAGACCGCCTCCAGCTGATTCGCCACCACCGGCTTTGACAAGAACCCGTCAAATCCAGCCTCCATATACATTTCCTTCGCGCCCGCAACCGCATTCGCCGTCAATACGTAGATCGGCGTATCGGCATTCGGCCCGTCCGTCATTTTGCGGATCGTCTGCATCGCCTCGATACCGTCCATATCCGGCATCATATGATCCATGAAGATCAGGTCGTAAGCGTTCGCACCCGCCTGTTCCACCGCCGCCGGTCCGCAGTCCGCCTCGTCAATCTGAATCTCCGTTGCTTTCAGAAGATTCATAAATACCTTGCGGTTCATCGCGTTGTCATCGACAACCATGATATGCGCGTCCGGCGCGATAAAAGCCTGTTCATAATCAAATTCTTCCGCGCTTTGCGCGTGCCTTGCTGCAATATCTCCGACGGGCGTGGCATCTATGACCGGCTGGCGGATCGTAAACCAGAACGTGGAACCTTCCCCATAGACGCTCTTAACCTCGAGGCGGCTGTCCATCAGGGAAAGCATCTCCCTTGTGATATTCATTCCGAGACCCGTGCCTTCGATATTGCGGTTGCGGCTTTCTTCGATCCGTTCGTATTCTTTGAAAAGTTTCGGGATGTCCTCTTCTTTGATGCCGATGCCGGTATCCTCCACCTCTACCGTAAGCAGACAGTCGTCTCCGTCTTTTTCGCCTCTGGCACGCAGCGTAACGGAGCCTTCCGGCGTATATTTTACCGCATTGGTTAAAATATTCGTCACACACTGGCGGATACGGACGTCGTCGCCGAACATCCGGCTCGGAATATTTTCATCGATCTGCATGATGAAGTCAAGGTTCTTCGCCTCCGCCCGCGCCATAATCATATTGACGAGGTTGGTGATCAGTTCCGCAAAATCATATTCGACCGGAACGATTTCCATTTTGCCGGACTCGATCTTGGAAAAATCTAAGATCTCATTGATCAGCGACAACAGCGTATGTCCGGCGCTTCGGATGTCGAACGCGTACTCCCGGATGGATTTGTCCTTCGCCTCGCGCAAGATCATCTCGTCCATCCCCAAGACCGCATTGATAGGCGTGCGGATCTCATGGGACATATTCGCAAGGAAGCGGCTCTTCGCCTCGTTCGCTAGGATCGCTTCCTCTTTTGCCTCTTCCGCCAGTTGATGCTCGACGATGAGATTGTCATTCATCTCCTGCAGTTCACGCTCTCTTTGCTCAACGCCGCGGCGGTATTCAGCAAGCATGATCTGAACGTGCTGTACGTCC
>CAJOQZ010000309.1 GCA_905236585.1 uncultured Lachnospiraceae bacterium | reverse complement strand
GCCCGCGTCGATCGCCGTCTTGCCTTCCATGCTTGTTCCGACAACCGGCGCTTCTGTGGTAAGCAGAGGAACCGCCTGCCGCTGCATGTTCGAACCCATCAATGCGCGGTTCGCGTCATCGTTCTGCAAGAACGGAATCAGCGCCGTCGCAACGGAGAATACCATCTTCGGCGATACATCCATGTATTCGAACATGGAACGCTCGTATTCCTGCGTCTCCTCGCGATAGCGGCCGGAAACGTATCTTCTGACAAAATGCCCCTCCGCATCAAGGCGCTCATTCGCCTGTGCAACATGGTAATTATCTTCTTCGTCCGCCGTCATATAGACAACTTCATTTGTAACAACCGGATTCTCCGGATCGGTACGGTCGATTTTCCGATACGGCGCTTCGATAAAGCCATACTCATTAATTCTTGCGTAACTTGCAAGCGAATTGATCAGACCGATATTCGGACCTTCCGGCGTCTCAATCGGGCACATCCGTCCGTAATGCGAATAATGGACGTCCCGGACCTCGAACCCTGCACGATCCCTTGACAGACCGCCCGGTCCTAATGCGCTAAGACGGCGCTTATGCGTCAGTTCCCCTAGCGGATTGTTCTGATCCATAAACTGCGACAACTGGGAAGAACCGAAAAACTCCTTCACCGCCGCCGTCACCGGCTTGATATTGATAAGGCTCTGCGGGGAAAGTCCTTCCAAATCCTGCGTCCCCATGCGCTCGATAACGACGCGCTGCAATCTGGTAAGACCGATGCGATACTGGTTCTGCAGCAGTTCGCCAACCGCACGGATGCGGCGGTTCCCTAAATGGTCGATATCGTCGTCATGCCCGATTCCCCACTCAATATGCATATGATAATTGATGGATGCAAAGATATCGTCCCTCGTGATATACTTCGGCACCAAATCCACCATATCCCGGCGGATCGCCTCTTCGATGTCCTCTTTTGTGGAATTTTCCTCGAGAATCTGCTTCAACGCCGGATAGTAAACCAGTTCGTGGATGCCGAGTTCTTCCGGATTGCAGTCGTAAAACGCGGTAATGTCAACCATCATATTGGAAAGTACCTTGACATTGCGCGTCTCCGTCTGAATCCAGACGTACGGAATCGCTGCGTTCTGAATTTTATCCGCTAATGCGCGGCTGACTTTCGTTCCCGCTTCCGCAAGGATCTCGCCGGTCGACATATCTACAACATCTTCCGCTAAAATGTGGTGATGGATGCGGTTGCGAAGCGCTAACTTCTTATTAAATTTATAACGTCCGACTTTTGCCAGATCATACCGGCGCGGATCGAAAAACATGGCGTGGATCAAACTTTCCGCGCTCTCCACCGTAAGCGGCTCGCCCGGACGAATCTTCTTATATAATTCCAGCAAACCCTTTTCGTAACTTCCTTTGCCGTCCGCTTCGGAGATCGACGGGTCTTTGGAAAATGACGCCAAAATTTTCGGTTCTTCACCGAACAGATCCAAAATCTCCTGATTCGTTCCTACTCCGAGCGCACGGATCAAAACCGTGATCGGAACCTTACGGGTTCTGTCAACGCGCACGAAGAAGACATCATTCGAATCCGTCTCATATTCGAGCCACGCGCCGCGGTTCGGAATGACTGTACAGGAAAAAAGCTGCTTGCCGAGTTTATCATGATCGATCGCATAATAAATGCCCGGCGACCGAACCAACTGGCTTACGATGACACGTTCCGCACCGTTAATGACAAACGTACCCGTATCCGTCATCAGCGGCAGATCGCCCATGAATATCTCATGCTCATTGATCTCGTCTGTCTCCTTATTATAGAGGCGGACTTTTACTTTTAACGGCGCAGCATAAGTCGCGTCCCGTTCCTTACATTGATTGATCGTATATTTTACGTCGTTCTTACACAATGTAAAATCAACAAATTCCAGGCTCAGATGTCCACTGTAATCCGTAATCGGAGAAATATCCGCAAACGCCTCTTTTAAGCCATCGGTCAGAAACCACTGATAGGAGCGTTTCTGCACTTCGATGAAATTCGGCATTTCCAATACTTCTTTTTGACGGGAATAACTCATGCGGATGCCTTTGCCCGCTTTGACAGGACGCATTCTGTTCTTTTCCATTGACGTTCCACCTCTCGAAAGGAAATTAAGAAAGGGTAAGCAACTATACTGTATCAGGGCATAGTCCACCCCTTAGTCCAAAAGTGCAACGTATAGTATACGACAAACCGCAGGGGGATGTCAAGAAAAATTTTGAAAATACGGTAAAAAATGGTAAAAAATGTTGCCATTCACGGGATTTTCGAGGAGAAAAGGAAATCCGTCAGATCGTGAACGAAAAAAAATCCCCGGAAGATTGCTCCTCCGGGGCGGCGTTCTTATAATAAGCAAATGGAATTACTTCAAAGTAACCTTCGCGCCTTCGCCTTCCAACTTGGTCTTCAAATCTTCCGCCGTAGCCTTGTCCGCCGCTTCCTTGATTACCTTCGGAGCGGAATCTACCAAGTCTTTCGCTTCCTTCAGACCCAGGCCCGTCGCTTCGCGAACTACCTTGATAACCTTTACCTTGTTCGGGCCGACTTCCGTCAACTCTACGTCGAACTCGTCCTTCTCCTCTGCCGCTGCGCCTTCGCCTGCGCCCGCTGCCGCAACTACAACGCCCGCCGCTGCGGATACGCCGAACTCTTCTTCACATGCCTTTACTAACTCGTTCAGTTCCAATACGCTTAATTCTTTGATTGCTTCAATGAATTCTTCGGTTGTAAGTTTTGCCATGATTATGACCTCCTAATCTTTTTGCTCTTATCCCGCGTGCCCCTGCCTATATATTTCCTCGACGGAAACGCATACACAGGTGCGCGCTCACTTTACTTTGCATTTCTCTTGAAATTATTCCGTCGTCTCTGCTTCTGCCGCCTCGGCAGGTGCCTCGGATGCTTCTTCTGCCGGCGCTTCGGCTGCTTCTTCCGCTGCCGGGGCTTCCGTCGCTTCTTCTTTTTCCGG
>CAJOQZ010000308.1 GCA_905236585.1 uncultured Lachnospiraceae bacterium | reverse complement strand
GCGTTCTCATCATAGTAATACTGCTTGCCGTCGATGGTCTGCCAGCCGTAATACGTTACCTGCTTGTTCGCATCCCCGCTTCCCTCAATCGTAACCGTAAGGGTCACCGACGCGGTAGAATTGCCGGCAGCCTTATCCACTTCGCTGCTTTTTAATACGTTTTCGTCCGTCTGCTCGCCGTCCTTATCCACTTTTGCATTAAACGTGACCGTAACCGACGTCTTCTCCGTAACTTTTGCGGATGCCTTAAGCGTAACCTTTCCATCGTCAGCAGCAACGGAAAGCGCCTCCTCATTGCCGCTTTTTGCCGCGATATCGCCGACGGTATAGCCCTCGGGAGCGATTTTTTCCGTTTCGATCACAATCGAATTTGCCGCCGCATCCTCTGAAGCATACAGCGTAGCCGTCGTGGAATCAATCGTATAGATTTCCATCCCGCTGTTAAGTTTCGCCGTCTGCTTCTGTCCGTCCTTTTTCGCCGCAAGCGTCTCTTTCTTTTCCGTGGATTTGTCCACATCTTCCGTCTCATCAACTTCCGTTTCTACGATTTTGGATTCCACGGTCTTAACTGTATCGGTAAATGTTTTTTCCACAACAGCCGCTTCCGCCGGTTTTTCCGCCTCGGGTGCGCTCGCTACGGTCTTTTTTTCAATGTTTTCCATAGGCTTATATTCAAGTTCTTCTTTGACCGAAACCTCGCTATTGTAAGAAGCCGTATCATAGCCCGCCTGCGGCACGCAAAGCGTCTGATAATCGCCGCCGTCGATGCCTTCGATATGGATCATGCCGTCGCCGTCGTCATCCGTATATGCCTCTTTGCCAAGCGCGTCAAGCGCCTTTGCATAGGCGTCGATATCCTGCTGCCGCTCGAGCAGATAGTGTTCGTAGACGCTAACCGGTTCGCCCGTCGCCGCATTCAAAAGAACGCCGGCATCCCCTGTATCCTGCGCCGCATCTTCTCCTGCCGCATCCCCTTCCGCGAAAGCCGCGCCGTTGTCCGAAGACGCCGCATCTTCTGCGGCTATCCACGCCGCCAGCGCCGACAGTTGGGACTGCAGCGCGGACAGTTCGACCTCCATCTGCCGGATGCCGTCGATTTCCTCCGCTAACGCATCATCATAGGCAATCCTGTCAAATCCCGCGCCGACAAGCGCCTGTAAAAAATCGCCGTCCGCAGAGAGTTTTTCCATATAGGGGGAGAGTTCCGCCGTCTGATCCGCCGCCGCTAAAACGACAGAAAACGGAACGCCCGTAATCCTGTTATTTTCGCTGTCTGTAAAATAGATGGTCAGATCCTTGACCATAGAATCCGTAGAAATCTGATACTCCCGAAACGTCGGAATCTCGATCGTCGTTTCATTAACGACCGGCTCCGCCGCTTCCACCGGCAGTTGCTCCACCGCGACCGTATCCTGCTGCGCCAGCACCGTCTTCGGCTGATGCACCACCTGATAGCCGACCATTCCGCCGCCGACCGCGCCGACCGTCAATGCGCCGCTAACCGCCAGCGTCACTACTTTCTGTTTAATGGACCATGCGGCAATCGTCTTAGCCGCCTCCCGCAAAACGCTAAATACCAAATTCATTCTTCACACACCTCAAAACTGATATTCCACCCTGCCGCATCCGTTTCCCGGACGGATGCGTTCTACCTCTTTTTTACCATAAGATGACCCTAAAATCAACATGGTTTTATACTATATCGGCATTTTTGCAAAAAACTTAACGGAAATATGCGGTTTTGCGATATGTTATTGATTTTTGTTTCAACTACCTATTTTTGTCTTTCTGCCTCTTTCCTTTCTCATTCTTTCTTCCTTTTCATGCCGAAACAGACAGCACGCGGTTCATTTTTCCGCTGGCAAAGCCTTCCATGTCCAGCGTCACATATAAAAAGCCGACGCCTCGCAGACGCTCCGTAACCTCCTCCCTATGCTCCATGATCGTCGGAAAATCGTCCGGAAGCACTTCTATCCTTGCCGTCTGCTGCTGCTTGCGCACTCTGTACTGCTGCAGCCCAAGAGAAGCGAGAACGCCTTCCGCCTGTTCCACCATAAAAAGCCCTTCCTTTGTAATCGGCTCGCCGTAGCCGAAGCGCGACGCAAGGCACGCAAAAGACGGCTTGTTCCATGTTACAAGCCCCATCTCTTTTGAATAGGCGCGAATCTCCTCCTTATATAATTCCGCCTCCCTAAGCGGGCTTCTTACGGCAAGTTCCCGGATCGCATCGAGTCCCGGACGGTAATCGCCGAGGTCGTCCATATTCGAACCTTCCGCAACACAGGCGATCCCCCGCTCCTTTGCCATTTCCAGCATTTTTGAAAAAATCGCCCTTTTGCAGTAATAGCAGCGGTTCTTCGGGTTCGACCGGTATTCTTCCAAATCCAGTTCCCCCGAGTCGAACGGAATCTGTTCGATCCCCTCCTTTTCGCAAAAGGAATCCGCCTCTTCCTTTTCCCGTTTCGGAAACGACGGCGACTGCGCGGTAAACGCAACGCAACTGCGCCCAAGCGTATCATGGGCGACTTTCAGCAGAAACGTCGAATCGACGCCGCCCGAAAACGCCACCGCGACCGAACCCATCTCATGTAAAATCTTGCGCAGCCGTTCTAACTTATCCATCATTCTCCTTTTCCTTCCGCCAGCCGGTTGATCTGCGTCGCCACATACCCCGCGCCGTAGCCGTTGTCGATATTGACGACCGTAACGCCGTTCGCGCAGGTATTGATCATGGTAAGCAGCGCCGACACCCCGCCGAAATTCGCGCCGTAGCCGACCGACGTCGGCACCGCGATCACCGGATTTTTCACCAGACCGCCGATCACGCTCGGAAGCGCACCTTCCATTCCGGCAACCGCGATCACGCAGTTTGCCTGCTGCAATACATCCTTTTGGGACAAAAGGCGGTGCAGGCCGCTCACCCCGACGTCATACAGCCTGTGAATGTTGGTGCCAAAGTATTCCGCCGTCTGCGCGGCTTCTTCCGCCACCGCGATATCCGCCGTTCCCGCCGTTGCAACGACGACATTTCCGATCCTCTCTTTGCCCGGCTTCTCATATTTTAAGATCTTCGAAACCGGATCATACGTAATCTGTGGAATGCGCTTTTTCACCAGCGCAAACTGCTCCTCGCTGGCCCGCGTACCGAAGACTTCGCCGTTTCTTGTAAAAATCTGCTCGAAGATGGTGACAAGATGCTCATCCGCCTTGCCTTTGCAAAAAATAACTTCCGCAAACCCAGTCCGCTCCTCGCGGTCGGTGTCGATCTTCGCGTAGTCCATTTCGATATATCCGTTGTTCTCCTGCTCTATCATAAGCCCCTTGCTCCGCCAGTTTCCTCAAATGATTTCCTTTAACACTGCCAGCCGCACGTCCGAAAGCGGCACGCCGTATTTTTCCGCCGCCCGCTTCATGCTCTCATACTCCGGGTACGATCGCTTCTTCCCGTCGGGCAGCGTCACCGTTTTGACCGCGATCACGCCGAATCTCGTTTCGACGATCTCCGCCTTGCGCGGCAGAATCCGCCGCTGCATCCGGCATTTGCGGATGCCGATCGTCGTCGTTTCCAAAAACAGGATCTCTTCGATACCGTCCACCGTCCCATCGTCGCAGATTACGACAAGTTCCGTCGCGGGGCGGTTTTTTTTCATGAAAATCGGCAGGAAATGCACTTCCCTCGCCCCCGCTTCATACAGGCGCTCCATTAAAAATCCAAGTTCTTCCGGCGGTGTGTCGTCGATGTCCGTCTCAAGTTTGATTACGGTATCCGCTTCGTTTGCCGCGTCCCCTTGTGCACCTTTGCCGTTAGTCACACCGACCGGCGGCTCCTGTCTGCCCGCTTCGTCAACCGCCTCAATCTCTACGATGCGCAGCATGCTCGGACGCGCATACTCGCGCTTTCCACCGCCGATGCCCGCCCGCTTCATGGAAAAAACGGGAGGAAGTTTCGTATCCGTCATGACCGCTGCCGCAATC
>CAJOQZ010000307.1 GCA_905236585.1 uncultured Lachnospiraceae bacterium | reverse complement strand
TTTTGGTTCTGATAGCAAGCCGCATCATCAAAAAGAGCATGAAAAATATCAACGCGAGCATTTCCAAACTTTCCGCAGGCGACTTCGTAACGCCGGTGGATGAAAGTTCAGCGATTCGCGACCTGTCCGCGATTGCCGCTGCATTGGAAGGGATGCGCAAGAAACTTCAGGAATCCCTGCTTCTTGTCATCAGCAGGGCGAACGATGTGGATGAGCGGGCGATGCAGACGGAAGAAATGGTTGCGTCCAGCCAGCGGATGACCGGCGACATCAACTCCGCCGTTTCCGACCTTGCCAACGGCGCGACTTCCATGGCGCAGGACGTTATGGAAACAAGCAACGTCACCGTCGATATGGGAGATTCGGTGGATCAGGTACTTGATTCCGCGAAGAACAACTTAGAGACGGGCCGCACCGTATATAAAGAATCCGAAAAAGTACAGGCGCAGTTGGGCGAGTTAAAAGAGGCAGGCGCTAAGACCAACAACGTCGCGGAAGAAGTGGCGGCTTCCGTTGACCGAACGGCAGAAATGGTAGAACAGATCAGCAAGGCTGCGGAATCCATTATTTCTATCGCAAGCCAGACCAATCTTCTCTCCTTGAACGCTTCGATTGAGGCGGCTCGTGCCGGAGAAGCCGGAAAGGGATTCGCGGTTGTCGCGAACGAGATCAAGGAACTTGCCGAAGATTCGGATAAATCTGCAAAAGAGATCAACGCTATGCTTTCGAATATTACACAGCTTTCGGAGAACAATAAAAAACTTACCGCCGAGATCAAAGAAGCAACGTCGAATGAGGCGGCGGTATTGCAGCAGATGATTGCTTTGTTTGACGAACTGTTAGATATGCTCCGCACGACGGAAGAAGGCAACGAATCCATCTTGCAGTTGGTAGAATCCCTGAATGTCAATAAGGGTTCGATCCTCTCCTCCGTTGAGTCCTTGTCCGCAATCTCGCAGGAGAACGCGGCTTCGACCGAAGAAACTTCCGCGTCCTTAGAGCAGTTAAACGGCAATATGGAAAATGTCGCAAGTCAGGCGAACAGTCTGCGGGATATCGCCAACGAACTACAGGCGAATGTTGCGTATTTTACGGTAAAGGAATAAAGCCGTTTCTAAAAAATGCTTTATAAAAAGCCCTGTCCCCGGATTCTTTTTTCGAATCGGTGCAGGGCTTATTTTTTGTCTTGCTTTTGTATTAGGGAACTGTAGAAAACAATCTGTAGTATCCTGGCTAAGAAAATGACTTGCTGTCTGATTTATGCCTATTACAGCAGTTCGGATAAGCGAATCGAAAAATCAGGGAAGATTGCGCAGGTCAACTCATCATCAAAAGACCGCATGCTTGCATTTTCCGAATCCTCATCCTGTGAAAAAGCGAAAGTATTGATCATGCGTTTTTCGGGATTAATAATCCAATATTCTCTCACTCCGGCAGCGCGATACTTAAATAGTTTCACTCCATAATCACGTTTTTCTGTGGATGGAGAGGTCACTTCCACAACCAGATCCGGTGCCCCCTCGCAACCAATATCCGTTAATTTATTCGGGTCGCAGATTACCGTAACGTCCGGCTCCAGATAATTTTTATTGTCATTGTTCAAAAAAACAGCAAATGGTGCCGGATATACCTCGCAGGAACCGCCTTTATTCTTTATAAAATCATGCAATGCATTTGATATCAACATTACGATTCTTTGATGAATCCTTAGCGGCGTCGCCATATCATACCAATGTCCGTCGATCAGTTCCGCTCTCTTTCCATCCGGTAAAGAAAGAATATCATCTACTGTGTACCCAATATTATCAGTTTTAATATGTGAAATAGCCATGATCTTATCCTCCTAAACATCTTTGGAGTGAAACCAAATCCCTGTTTATTTCTGCCGTTCTACTTTGCGTTGATGTAATTCACCAACCCCTCCGCATCTATGATCTTCTGCATAAATTCCGGAAACGCCTGTCCCTGATAGGTTTCGTTTTTCGTGACATTCGTAATGACGCCGCTGTCGAAATCAACCGTTACCTCATCGCCGTTTGCGATTCGTTTGGAGGCTTCCTTGCACTCTATGATCGGCAGTCCGATATTGATGGCATTACGGTAAAAGATTCTTGCAAATGTCTCCGCGATCACGCAGCTGACGCCTGATGCCTTGATGGCAAGCGGGGCATGCTCTCTTGATGAGCCGCAGCCGAAGTTCTTCGTTGCGACGATCAGATCGCCTTCTTGGACGTTTTTGATAAAATCCTTGTCGATATCTTCCATGCAATGGGTCGCTAACTCCTTTGGATCGGAAGAGTTTAGATAGCGTGCCGGGATGATTACGTCGGTATCGACGTTGTCACCGTATTTATGTACTGTTCCGTGTGCTTCTTTCAT
>CAJOQZ010000306.1 GCA_905236585.1 uncultured Lachnospiraceae bacterium | reverse complement strand
TGAAATATTTGGAGCCGGAGGCTTATTACGATTTGGTGGAGAAAATCGCCCAGCGCAAAAGCGAGCGCGACGCTTACGTTCAGTCGCTGGTGGACGAGGTCAAGCGGCATATCGACGACGCGGGGATCAAAGCGGAGATCGAGGGACGGGCGAAGCACTTTTTCTCCATTTATAAAAAAATGATCAATCAGAATAAGACGCTCGATCAGATTTACGATCTTTTCGCGATCCGCATTATCGTAAAAGACGTCAAGGACTGCTATGCGGCGCTTGGCGTAATTCACGAAATGTATACGCCGATTCCGGGGCGTTTCAAAGACTATATCGCCATGCCGAAGCCGAACATGTACCAGTCGCTCCACACGACGCTGATCGGACCGGCGGGGACGCCGTTCGAAATCCAGATCCGAACGTATGAGATGCACCGGACGAGCGAATACGGCATCGCCGCACATTGGAAGTACAAGGAGAGCGGCGAGGGGGCGACGCTGAATCAGGAAGAGGAGAAATTAAGCTGGCTGCGGCAGATTTTGGAATGGCAGCAGGACATGACGGACAATCGCGAGTTCATGTCTTTGCTGAAAAGCGATTTGAATGTTTTTTCCGACACCGTTTTCTGCTTTACGCCCACCGGCGACATCAAGAACCTGCCGACGGGATCGACGCCGATAGATTTTGCCTACGCCATCCATTCGGCGGTGGGCAACAAGATGGTCGGCGCCAAGGTAAACGGCAGACTCGTTCCGATCGATTATACGATTCAAAACGGCGACCGGATCGACATCATCACGTCGCAAAATTCGCGTGGGCCGAGCCGGGACTGGCTGAAACTTGTCAAGTCCACACAGGCGAAAAACAAGATCAACCAATGGTTCCGAAGCGTCGTAAAGGACGAGAACATAGCCAAAGGAAAAGAACTTGTCGCGCAGTACGCGGAAGCGCGGGGCATTGACTTACGGGCGATCAATAAAGCCGAGTATCAGGAAAAAGTCATCCGCAAATACGGCTTCCACGATTGGAACGCGGTATTGGCGGCGGTCGGGCAGTCGAGTCTGCGGGAAGGCTCGGTCGTCAACCGGATGTTCGAGGAGTACCGCAAGAAGCATCCGATCCAGTTGACGGACGAGGACATCTTAGAAGTCAACCGGGATGTGGTGCGGCAGAAGTCGGCGCAGGGGCATTCGTCGAAAAGCGGCATCATTGTACAGGGACTTTACGACGTATCGGTTCGTTTTTCCAAATGCTGCAACCCCGTGCCCGGCGATGAGATCGTTGGCTTTGTGACGCGGGGCAGGGGCGTTTCGATTCATCGGACGGACTGCGTCAACATCATCAATCTTGCGGACGACGAAAAAGACCGCCTGATTGACGCGGAGTGGCAGCCGGAATTATTAGAAAAGAAAAATGACGCGCTTTTCGACGCGGAGATCCATATCTACGGCAACAACCGGACGGGGCTTCTCGTAGACATATCAAAGATTTTTACCGAGCGCAATATCGACATCCGAACGATTCATTCGCATATGTCCAAGCAGGGCGTCGTGACGATTGAGATTTCGTTCGGCATCAAGAGCCGCGAGGAATTGACGCAGTTGATCGATCGCGTGCGCAAGGTCGAAAGCATCATAGACGTAGAGAGGACGACGGGGTAAATGGACAAGTTACAGATAGAGCAATTCATTGTGGGACCGGTGCAGACGAACTGCTATTTTGCGGTTCATACGGACACGAAGGAAGCATTGATCGTCGATCCGGGCGCGTCGGGGCGGCAGTTGGCGCAGAGAATAAAAGACGGCGGCTATACGCCGGTCGCGATCCTTTTGACACACGGACATTTCGACCATGCGGACGGCATTGCAGATCTGCAAAAAGCGCTCGAACATCCAATCCCCGTTTACGCCCATGAGGACGAGAAAGAGACTTTGGAAGAGGCGCGGCTGAATCTGTCGTTTTCCTTAGATTGGAATGCGAGGGGGTATGCGGCGGATGTTTACGTAAAGGATAATGAGGAACTGTCCCTTGCAGGCTTTTCCATTAAAGTTTTGCATACGCCGGGGCATACGGTAGGCGGGTGCTGCTATTATTTCCCTGAGGAGAACGTCGTGTTTTCCGGGGATTCCCTGTTCTGCGGCTCCATCGGAAGGACGGATTTTCCCCAGGGCAGCATGAGCGATCTGGTGCGCTCCGTTCGGGACAAAATCTTAACGCTGCCGGAGGATACGCAGGTGCTTCCCGGACATGACGCGGCGACGACGGTCGGGCAGGAAAAAATATATAATCCGTTTTTGGTATAGGCGCATGGAAGGAAAAGAAGATATTACTGCATCCAATCCGTTACCGATCATTGTTATCTTGAATGATGCCAGTTTTGCCTATGATGTGCATTCTCTGTATCAGGCGTTTTATCCGCATACCGCAATCTCGGTCATTACGGAAGCGTTCGGGACGGGGGATGCGGATTTTTTTTCTCATAAAAAGACGGCGGATGCAATTACGGCAGACGCGGACGAGATCACATTTTACGACGCGTCTTCTGATGAAGTACGATGCGTTTCCGTTAAAGGAATGGACAGGAAAGCGGTGAAAAACGAATTAAAACGTCTGATCTACGACACGCTTTCCAAAAGAGAAAATCGAACCCTGCCCTGGGGGACGCTGACCGGAATCCGCCCGGTCAAACTGGCGTTGCAGAAACTAAACGACGGCGCGGCGGAGGAAGACGTCCGCTCCTTTATGCAGTCGGTCTATCTTGCCGGAGAGGAAAAGACGTCCCTTGCCATAGCGATCGCGAAGCGGGAGCGGGGGATATTGGAAAAGGTAGCGTCAACACCGACAGATGCAAAAACGGCGGAACGAGGCGGCCGTTCGG
>CAJOQZ010000305.1 GCA_905236585.1 uncultured Lachnospiraceae bacterium | reverse complement strand
GTAATCATGGTAAGCCCCCCTTTGTTCTTGTCGATGTTATCCGCAAGCCATGATGACGCCGAGCCGCAAACGATGAAAACAAGGTTCTCACAGGAAGCGCCTCTGCTGCGTCCTTGAAGTCATATTCCAGCATCTCTTTGATATCGGTGATTACCGGATACTCCTGGAGTTCAACAACAGGCGTCTCGCCAAGTTCGATCAGTCGGGAATTAACTTTCTTTGCCTCATCCCATTCCTCATCGGATTCTGCCATAATCTTGTCTGCCAGTTTGTTCAAGCCGCGTGCCTTTAACAACTGCGCATGAATGGAATGCTGCTGGGAACTGCCGAACCATCCCTTTGACAGATACTTCAAAAACTCAATCTTAGTCATCGTCATCTACCTCCCTTGTCAGATTATTTTCTCTTGTTGTGTGCTATATCATTGTGCGCAACAACTATTTATTATTTTATCCAAAACGGTAGGATTTTCAATTCAGAACCATTCTTCTCCAATTCCTCTTGTATCGTCGGTATTCCGGTACAATGTCCCTCACATAACTCCAACTCATGAAGGAACTCCCCCAGCCTTCTGTTACGATAATATCTCGAGCGGAACCGCTTCCCTTCTTTTATCGCAGCATCAGGAACAGACCTGTCAATTCCCGGGCAGTTGATGACACGTATGCACTCAGGCTCAATCTCAATCGTTACCGGTTCATGCTTTGTATAATCCCTGTGATAAAATGCGTTTACCACAACCTCCTCAATCGCATTATACGGGTAACTTGTACTCGTAACCGACTCCATTTGGTTCGGAATCTTGTCTACAATATTCTCTATTGCCAAATCCTGTATCTTTTCGCAGGTCCGCCTAATAATCTGCGGTACACTTCCTTTTATTGACGGAACCTCAATGAAACTATTTGGATTCCTAATACTGCCCTCTGGAAATTTTACAATATCCACCTGCATATACGGGAAAAACTTTCCAGGATCTTCACAAAACATCATTAGCGCAACATTTCTTATCCGATGCATCTCCGGCGGGCCTGACAATAACTGCATTTCATCCAAAACCTCTCCCACGCCGCGAATACGCACCTGATTTGCAAGTTTGCTCCCGGTTGCTTTCAAATGCTCCGTTAAAAGGATTTCTGATATATCTTCTAACTTGGCATGTGGATTCCCGACCATATCTTTATGCAGTGCATCAATCGTATTTTCCTCCACACCAAGTACAGGCCGAACCGCAACCCCATTCTTTTCCTCAACTCCTATAAGAATGTATCCTCCGCCCTGACTATCAAAATCATTTGCGAATGCACAGATGGAGCGGTAAATATCATCCGAATTCCACCCTTCCTTAAACTCAATGCGGTTGGATTCGATTTTCTCTTTATTTAATAACGATTCTATACTAAGTTCAAGCTGCATAAATAACTATACCCTTTTTTTGTCAACAGTTCATCAAATGTCTTCGGTCACTCTCCCTATACTTTCCATGCCTCCGGAAAATCTTCCGGTTGCGGCAATTCGTCTAATGCCGGCAATGCTTTTAAGATTTCTGTTGTCCGAACAGATACGGTCACCATACGACGAATCAGATTCGGGATATACAACGGATCGTCGCTGTACGCATTCGGATCATTGGTTATTCCCGATGCCTTGTCCGTTTTGATCTGATAGCGGTCAATCATCCATTCCAGCGGACTTCTGCCGTTGACTACATAGTCGTTGGCGTTCTCCGGGATGTCCTTAAATGTCAGACTCTCATTGTATATCAGCACCGTTTTATCGTCGATCTTTTTTCCTGTAGCGGCATCCTTTTTCTTCCCCCATCGGAGTTTTTTCACCCTGCCGGGATTTTGCTCGTCACCTATCGTTGTCAGCGGAAACATTTCCGCATCCTCATAATGAATATGGATGTCCGCCAATTTCCGTCCGCTGACGGAAAACTCCTTAAAGTTCTTGGAAAACGGAATGCGCGGCAATTCCTTCTTCAGATTGGCTTCAAAGCGGCTCCGATACTCCGGCGAATGAAGCACGCCATAGATATAGTAAAATATATCTTCCTTCGTAATCTCCGGTCCGCCGTCCTTAACCAGACGGTTGCGGAAGCAGTCGGGATAAATCTTGCGAAACAGTGTAAGCGTCTCATCTGTGATCGCATCATGGCGGACGTATTGACCGGTGGCGTTTTTTTCGTAGTAGTAGAGAGGGAAGCATTGACCGTGATGCATAACTTCTAAGTCAGGAAGTGTATCAAGCATCAATGCGCCTCTGTCACAAACATCGATAGCAATGTTTTCCTTATTTGAGGGGAACAGTTTTATCGTCTGTCCCTGCCGGTCATTAAAATCAGCATCATAATACAAATTCTGTTTGCAAAACGGTCTATATATCGCCAGTCTTGATTTTTCTTTGTTAAAGTCAAAACTTCGCTCATTTTTAAGCGCTTGCTTCAGTTTTGTTGACCAGCTTATCTTTTTCTCATCTGCGGTAACAAAACCATCCACATCATCTGATCCGCCTGTTTGTTTCCACCTATCTAAATCAGAAGCATATACAGCGATAAGCTTGCTCATGTTATCCCATAGAACTTTTTTCGAAAAGGAATATGTCCATACATCTCGATTGGTTTTTACACCCGCACTCCATATCTCAAACATTCCAAGCGGCCCTTTCATTTTATTGATTCCCATAGGCGCAAATTCATACCATGAATCATCTCTCTGATCTATCCAATCGTCATGTCTATCCGGTGTAAGGATATTCCACTCAAAATTCTCCCCATGAATTGCCGCGCCAACTTTGGAGAGTTTTTCCTCTCGTGACAGATAGTCGCCGATATCATGATAGCGGATGATTCCATGTTCATTTGATAAGGGATTTTTAACCAATAGTGTAAGCGTAACCGGCGCACGTGAACCCGAGCCAAATATTTTTCCTCCCTCTTTACGCGATTGCTCGCCCTGCGTCCTTTGATTCCCTCGTAAGTCAAATACATAAATCGAATTAAACTCTTCCATTAAACATTTTCTAAAACCGTTTCCCGCATTTGAGCGCAGCCACCCTCCATTTGTTACAAAGGAAATGACTCCCTGCTCACCAATTCGATCAGACGCCCACCGAAATGACCGTATATATGAATCATATAATGAATTTTTTAAAGCTGCCCTTGACTTCGCAACATATGTCTCTGCGATTCTTTTATCCAATGAAGGATATTCTTCGTTTCTGTTATTATCATTTTCGCTGTTTTGCCATGCCGACCACGGCGGATTTCCTATAATCACATGAATCGGCAGTGACATCTGCTGCAATCCGCGCACCGTATTCTGAATGAACATCCCCCGGTCAACCGGATCGCCCTCTTCATACATTTGGAATGTATCTGTCAAGACCGCGCCTGGAAACGGCGTATATCCCGCATTTGCAGTTCTTCCTGTTTCTTCGCTCTCCGCCCCGGACACAAACCCGTTATGCATCCGTGCGTGGTATGCATGTTCTATATTGATTGTCGCAATATAATACGCCAACAGCATGATCTCGTTGCAATGAATCTCATTCTCGTATTTATACGAAATCTTATCTATCGGCATCAATTCCACATCATTCAACAGATTGACAATAAAGGTTCCCGTCCCCGTAAAGGCATCCAAAATATGCACATCCTTGTCTGACAAGTGCTGCCCGAACTCCTGATACAGCAACCGGTCTGTCGCATGGAGAAGATAATCCACCACCTGATTCGGCGTATAGACGATTCCCATTTTCTCCGAAGTCGCTTTGAACGCCTCCTTGAAGAAAGATTCATACAATTCCTTTATCACCGCCTGACGACCGGCATCCGTCTGTATTCCTTCCGCCCGCATGCGGACAGACGCATACAAGTCATTCAGTTCCCGCATTTCTTCTTTCGTTTCCAATGTGTATTGCCGGAGGACGGAAAGCATTTTTTCCATTGCCTGTGAAACGGGATTGCTTTTTGCAAATTCTGCCCCGCCAAACAGTGCCTCAAATACAGGCAGTGTAATGATATGCTGTGCCAGCATTTCTATCGCCTGTTCTTCCGTAATGGACTCATTTAAGGAATCCCGAAGCCCACGCAGGAATTTGACGAACTCCTGCTTTGCTTTTTCGTCCGTGCGTACAATTTCCGCAATCCGCGCAATATGACGTCCGGCAATCTTGGCAATATCCTTTGCCCAGATGTCCCAATAGATTTTCGTACCGCATTTCTTTACAATCAGCGCATTCACCGCCTCCTGCAATTTTGCCTGGGACGGTGTAATGTTGTAATCATACAAATGCTGCTGGTACGTTTCGACAAGCGCTCCCTCCGGCGGATTGTCCGCCGCAACCTGCTGCACGGAAACCACGGATGCCGCCTTTGCCTTGTCAAACGGAATGGCGTTAATCTTCGCATCCATCCGCTCATCATGGCTGCGCAGTGCCTTTAAGATGTCCCATACGGCTGCATATGTCTGATTGTCGTCAAGCGCCTGTTCTGCCGTCAGCCCTGCAGGAATCACAATCGGCAGGATAATATATCCGAATTTCTTGTCCCCAAACTTACGCATCACGCGCCCAACCGCCTGTGTAATGTCAATCTGCGACCGCTTCGGTTCCAAAAAAAGAACAGCATCCAGATTCGGGACATCTACACCCTCCGCTAAACACCGCGCATTTGTCAAAATATGACAGGATGCCTGCTCTCCCTCTTCTGTCGCTGCAAGCCATTTCACGCGGTCATTGCGCGTTTTCGCATCCATGTTGCCATCCACATGCTGGATTTTGCAGCGAAATTCCGCTAATGAGTTGCCCTGTTCTTTTTCATAATCAATATAGGCATCCACGACTCCCTGAAAGTATTCCGTAATGCGCTTGGATTCGGCGATAGTCGAACAGAATGCGACTGCATTTTTTAATTTTTTCCCTTCTCCGCCCTGATCCAGCAAACCTTTCCAGCATCCAATGATGCGGGCGGATTCCGTCACATCGAAACCGCTCTCATCTTCTGCCATCGCCTTCTGATATACCTTACTTACTACATCTTCGGAGATTGTCAGCGCTATAACTTTATAATCCGCTAGCAACCCGTCATCTACCGCTCTGCCAAACGACAGATGGTGAAACTCCGGTCCATAAGTCGCCTCATCATC
>CAJOQZ010000304.1 GCA_905236585.1 uncultured Lachnospiraceae bacterium | reverse complement strand
CGGGGTCATTTGAATCCATCTACCGCCATTTTGACAAACAGACGAAAATGAACGATAAAGTTCGTTCCGCAATGACATATCCTCTCTTCGTGCTGTGCATAGCCGTTGTAGTAGTAATGGTGCTGATGGTGAAGGTAGTGCCGACCTTTGTCGATATGTTTTCGGAACTGGGAGCGGAACTGCCGCTGATGACGCGGATGCTGATCGCGATTTCCAACTTTTTCAGGCATTACTGGCTGGTGATAGTCGGCGTGATCGTTGGAGTTGCGGTTATCTTTTCCATAATTAGGCGGTCGCCCCAGGGAAAATTATTTCTTGCGAAGATGCAGTTAAAACTGCCGGTTCTCGGAAATATCGCGGAATTGAACGCGGCGAGCCTTTTTGCGAATACTATGGCGACTATGATCGGCTCGGGACTTCCGATGACGAAGGCGGTTTCCATCACGTCCAATGTCATGACGAATGAACTGATCCGTCAGAAAGTTTCCGAGATGGTTGGACGTATCGAGGAAGGCAGAACGGTCGTTGACTCCATGCGGGAGACGGAAGTCATGCCCGATATATTGACCGACATGGTCGGCGTGGGGGAGGAAACCGGCGAGATGCGCGATACGCTCGATACGGTTGCGGCATATTACGACAACGAACTTGAACTTGCGGTGACAAAAGCGGTCGCGATGCTTGAACCGGCGTTATTGATTTTTATTGCGCTGGTTGCCGGATTTATTGTCATTGCGATATATATGTCGATGTTTGAGATGTATGCGGCAATGTAGGCAGCGCCGGTGATAATACGTTATGGGAGATATGCTTGCATATTATTATGCGTTCATCATATTCCTTTTCGGATTGGTCTTCGGCTCGTTTCTCAACTGCGCGTCAATGCGGATCGTCCGAAAAGAAGATTTTATCCGAGGCAGGAGCCGCTGCAGAGACTGCGGACAGGAATTAAAGGCGCGGGATTTAATCCCGGTGGCGTCATGGATTATTAGCGGCGGTAAATGCCGTTATTGCGGGGCAAAAATATCCGTCCGTTATCCGGCTTCGGAAATCCTTTTCGCCCTGCTTGCAGAAGGACTTTATATCCGATACGGACTCGGCGTGCCGTTTGTTTGTGCAGCGGTGCTGACCGGATGTCTGTTCGTCCTGTCGCTTGTGGATATCGAGAGTTTCGAGATCCCGGACGGCTGCCTGGTGATTGGATTTATCGCGTTTTTGGCGGGAGCACCCTTTCGATTGACGGGCGGATATGATCTGCTTTTGCATTTGTCGGCAGGGATAGCAGTCGGCGGAGGGCTTTTACTCCTGTCGCTGGTGATGGATGCGATATTGAAAAAAGAAAGTCTCGGCGGCGGCGATATTAAATTGTTTGCGCTTTTAGGAACATATTTTGGATTTGCAGGGTCGCTGTTTTTGGTTCTGCTGTCCTGTGCCGCGGGGCTGCTTCTGGCGGCTGGATATAAAATTTTTGAAAAAGACCGCAACGGCGCGTTTCCGTTTGGACCGGCGATCGCGGCGGCGGGATATGCGATGCTTCTTTTTGGAGAAGACATCATCGGCTGGTATATGGGATTGATAGTATAAATAGGAGAGTATCATTTTTATGGCAAAAGACACAATGGTCGGGATCAACTGCTCGCACGGCAGATTGTCCCTGGTGTATATGCGTTCGGGCGTGATCAAAAAATCCGTTTGGGTGGACGTCCCGGAGAACGTGGTGGAACATGGCGAAATTCTTTCGGCGAATTTGTTTTCTGCGCTGATTAGCGATACGATGCGTCAAAACGGCATCAAAACAAAAAAGTGTGCGTATGTTTTTCCATCGACGAATATTTTTGTGCGGAATCTGACGGTTCCGCGAATGAGCGAGGAGCAGATCCGGTACAATATTCCGTTCGAGTTCCGCGACTTCATTCAGGGCGAGTTAAAAGATTTCGTGTTTGATTATGCGTACCGCCCGCCATTGCCGGGGGAAGAGGATGACGGCATGACGATCAAACTTCTTGCCGTCGCAATACGCCGCAGCAGATTGGAAGAGATTCAGGATATTTTGAAAATGTCTGGGCTGAAACTGGCAAAAGCCGTTCCCGATATCTGTGCATTTGAAAATATGCTTAACAGTATCGCGGACGCAGAGGAGCGGAGGAAGGAACGCTGTTTCATTGACATTGGAAATTCGACGTCGCGGATGCTGATTTATAAAAATGGGCGGTATAAACTGACCCATATGGTGGATATCGGCGAACGCCGGATCGTCGGGGCGATTGCAGATGAGTTCAATGTGGATATGCATATCGCAAAGACGTATCTGATGCAGAATTATCAGGACTGCTGCAGTCTTCCGGCATGCGTGAACTGCTATAAGGATATTTCGATTGAGATTCTCAAAGGCTTGAACTTTTATGAGATATCAGACATGTCGGCGCGGCTGAATGACGTGGTGCTTTGCGGCGGCGGGGCGATGATTGAGCCGCTGGTTGCGATTTTGAAAGAACGTATTATGATGAACGTCAAGACAACCGATGAATTTTTTGCGGATCGGGCGTATGACAAAAACGTGAATATCACAATTGATGCACTGGGCGTGTTATTGGGAAACGAGGGTTAAAATCGGTTTATGAGTCTGAATCAGGAAATATCGCTGGAGAGTTTGGGAAATCTTTTTGGCGGGAAAAAGAAGAAAAGAGGCGGCGCTCTTAAAACGACGATCAATTTTGTCGGAATTGAGGAGAAGCAAAGCAACTGGAAGTCAGCAATTCCGGGAGTCCTTTTGTTTTTGCTTGTTGCGGCGTTGTTTTGGAAATTTGCGATTCTCAATCGTTTTGAAAAGGTAGATGCATTACAGCAGGAAGCGGAGGATTTACAGACGCAGATCGACGTCGGAATGGCGCAGTTTGCGGAAACGGAAGATATCAGCGAGCAGTTCTACCATTATACATGGACCGGCATGAGTGAGGAAGAGATGTCGCGGGAGAGCCGGGTCAAGGTCGCGACGCTTGTCAATTATATTAACGGACAGGGGCTTTCCGTAAAATCGTATGTCCTTTCGGGATATCAGTTGAATGTGGCGGTAACGGGAAGTTCGCTGGATCAGATCAGTCAGGTGGTCGGACTTTTAAGCGCACAGGAGATCGTGGAAAACTGCTCCGTTATGACGGCGCAGACCTATGAGAATGCGGAAGAAGCGGATTCCGGCGTGGATGCGCGGCTGATAATCTATATCCGTTCTGTTGACATCGGAACGGACGATGGAATTTTGACCGAGGAGGTGGCGCAATGAAGTCAATGACGAAGGAGTTTTCCGGCAGAGACCGTTTTCTGCTCGTGATTTTGGGAGTGGTTATTCTTGCGCTGCTGTATTATCTGTGGGTCGATGTGCCGGTTCGAAACGGGGCAAAAGAGGCAAAGTCGAATATTGAGGCGCTGGAAACACAAAAAACGGCGTTAGAAGCGCAGTTAGTCAAAATAAATTCGTGGCGGACGGAAGCCGAGCAGAATGAACGGCTCGGCAGACCGGACAGTTTTATGCCAAGTTACAACGCCAGCAAGGAGGAACTGGATTTTCTGAACACTACATTGGCGGATACGAGGGATTATTATATCGGATTTACACAGATAACAAGAGAGGGCGATCAGATCCGGCGGTCGTTTGCGCTGGATTTTTCCGCGGTGGATTATAATGCGGCGGTCGAAGTGCTTTCGGCTTTGGAGAACAGCCATATACGGTGTCTGATTGGAGATTTGTCGGTCTATACGGCGGATGATGTCGATTCCTTAATGAGTGGACCGGTTACGGTGAATGCGACGGCGACATTTTATGAAACCATGCATGACGGCGTGGAGGACAAGGAACTGCCGGCGGATACAGCGGCGGAATAAGAGAAGTAGTAATAGATTTTACCGTTCATCAAAAATATTTCTCTCACGGACGGAGCAACGTCCTTTGAGAGAAATATTTTTGATTCACTGGTGTAAGGAATTACCATAGAAAATACAACCGTTTAAGGCAGTAGCCCCCTGCTGAGGGAATAATTCTTTTCGACGTAAGGAATCGCCCACGGAAAATATATATCATAAAGGAAGT
>CAJOQZ010000303.1 GCA_905236585.1 uncultured Lachnospiraceae bacterium | reverse complement strand
AAGTACTGTCCAACGAACGAAGTGAGTTGATGACAGCACTGGCATCCGACAGAGTAAGTCAGATAATAACTTGCGTTATTAGAGGAGGAACACATAATTATGGATGAGATTAGGAGATTATTAACATGCGTTCCTGACGCATATGATGGTTTTATTGATGGCGTATTTCGGTACGTAAAGGGACATAAAGAAAGAGAATCAAATCTCAAGAAATACATATCAACTCACCCGGAAGCAGATTCTTCTGACGTAATAAGAAACGTTCTGCTTACCGACCCGGATTTTTGGACAGATGATGAGGAGTGCAAAACTACACCGAAAACAGTAGATCCCGTAGCGGCGTTGGCAGGATGAGGATGGAATGGTTCCTTACGCATCCTTTATCATGATTCTTTGAGCATTACGGATTACGACTTCTCCCGGACGGGCATTTAAGGCGGCTTCTACCGTAGCACGGTCGATCACCAGCGTATCAACTGTTGTGCTGGGGTCGGACATTTCCGCAGTAACGCGGGATATGTCGGAAGTAGCGTTTGCCGCGTTTGAAGATGCTGTAGATGCAGACGCTGATGCATTAGCAGATGTACTTGCTGAATCTGCTGTCGAAGCCGCAGCGGTAGTGGATGCCGTTGTTGCCGTTCCGGCTGCTTTCTGTTGTTCTAATTCCGAAATGGTTGCCTTTAACGCCGTATTCACTTGATTTAATAATTCTTTTTGCCCTTCATAGGTTGTCGGGACGACGGCGGACGTATCGGTTTTTGCGGTGTCCGTCGTATTTGCCGTATATGCTAAAACGCCGGAAGATGCCGATTCGGAAACAAGCGGTGCGTCAGCCTCCGTCGCTTCCATGTCCGAAGCACGAACAATATTCACCCCGTCGGGGACAGTTCCGAGATTCGGCGTATCTGTCTGGGATGACTGCCCGGTAACCTCTGTTACCGTAATGCCGTCGTTCGTTGTCGAAGAAGCGGTACTTGGAGCGGCAGTAGACTGTGCCGCCTCTTTAGTTGCCGCATTCGTCTGCGTAGCGGCTTTTTGAAACTCTTTGATAAATGTATTGTAGGAACTGTAATTCGAGAATTTCGCAAATTGATTCTTCAGATTCGTCGCCAGATTTTCCGAGGACTGCACATTTTCATTTTTTGCGCGGGAAATCAGAGACGCACCTTCCCCCGCTAAGGATACGACTTCGTTAATGATTTTCTGTACAGAGTCGGGAATCGCTCCGTTATTCTCCAACGCATCAGAGAGCGCTTTTGAACCCATGGCGTATGCAGCAAGAGCCATTGTTGTATCATCATTATATTTTGTCAGGAGCGAATCGATCATTTTTGCCGCACCCATGATGTTCTGCTCGGGATCGTAGGCGTTCGAGATTCCGAGATTCGCCGCCGTCGACGGCATCAACTGCATGATGCCCATAGCGCCTTTGTTGCTTGTCACGTTCGGGTCAAAACGGGATTCGTGATAGCCGATGGCAAGGAGGAGATTCTTGTTGACATTGTACGTTTCGGATGCTTTTGTAAAAATTGAATCAAGATTTGAATTGATTGATATATTCTTGTTCGTAGCGGAAACGCCGTCGATCGCATAATTCAAAACCGTTTGAAACGCGCCCGCCAAAGCAGCGTTCGTTGTGGACTGCGTTGTATTGTCTGTCTGGGTTACATCCGAAACATTTGAAATCTGCATGCGAAAAACTCCTTTATCATAGTGACTTTTTCTCTAAAAACCCTTATAATGATTATCGGACTTTTTCTACAGAAAGTAAAGAGGCAAGTAACGGTTCACACGGGATCAATTATTATCTTGAGAACTAATTATTTTTTGCGTGAGGCTAAGACATTCTTGCCGTCGAACATGGAAATTTGTTTGTTCGCAAGGCATGATTGGATGATGATTCACTTCCGTGTGACATAGTAGGGGATATATGTACGCAAAAGAAGAAATATTAAAACGCGGATATAAAGTGCTTGTGATCGACGACGATACGGTCGTTGCGAATATGACGATGCGTGTTCTTGACCGTGCGGGTTTTGCGGCAAAGACGGCGAACTCCGGCGCACAGGGGATAGAATTGGCGGAGTCGTTTCAGCCGCAGTTGATTCTTTTAGATAAGCGGATGCCGGGGATGGACGGCTTTGAGACGATGGAGCATCTGGGCGAGAATCCGCGAACGAGCGACATTCCGGTTGTTTTTTTGACGAGCGACGATGATACGGAAAACGAGATTCATTGCTTTGAAGTCGGCGCATCCGATTTTATCAAAAAACCGTTCGTCCCGGAGATCATGATTCAGCGCATTATGCGGATCATTGAACTCGACATCATGTTAAAGGAACTCGATGACATTGTGGATGAGCGGACGAGGGAACTTTCGGAAAAAGAGCGCGAAAGCCGCGAACTTTCGAATCAGATCATCAATGCTTTAGCGCTTGCGGTCGACGCGAAAGACGAGTATACGAACGGTCATTCCCAGCGTGTGGCGGAGTATGCGGTTGCGATAGCGGATAAACTGCATAAAGACGAAAAATACAAAGAAGAACTTTACTACATGGGGATGCTCCATGATATCGGCAAGATCGGAATCCCGGATGAGATCATTCACAAAACGACGAAGTTGACGGATGAGGAATACAACGAGATCAAGCGGCATCCGGTGATCGGCGGCGAGATTTTGGGGACGATCCGCGCCATGCCGCATTTAGCGATCGGCGCCCGCTATCACCATGAGCATTTCGACGGTTCGGGTTATCCGGACGGGTTAAAAGGTGCGGAGATTCCGGAGGAGGCGCGGATTCTGGCGGTGGCGGATTCCTACGATGCCATGACGAGTACCAGAACCTATCACGATACGAAGCCGCAGGACTATGCCCGGCGGGAAATAGAAAAAGGCAGGGGCACGCAGTTTGATCCGGTCGTAGCGGATGTGATGCTCGAACTGATCGACGCAGATAAGGATTATCACATGAAAGGGTCGAACTGATATCCATGTTGACGATAGATATGGACGGACTTCCCGACGAGGAAAAGGTCATACGTTCCTGCAAAAAGCATACGGACATGACCTTTTTTTATCGGAATGAAAGCAGTTTTCCAATCGACGGAACAAGCGGGGAACTGCACGGAGATTTTGACTTATTAAAACGCGTTTTAGCAGAAAGGGCGGCACATACGCGCATCCGGCTTATTGCCGCGGACGGCGACGTGCTGCTGGCGTTTCCGTCGTATCTGTATGATTTCATTGAGGATACCCATGCCCGCGCAATTCATCACAAAATCGAAGGCAGCGGCTATGTATATCGGGAGTGCGTCTGGCGGCGGACGATCCGTCTGCGGGAATACGACGGACTCTTTTCTCACGCTGTGGACGACGGCGGCAGGACTCCGGCGGATATTGCGCTGGGGCGTCTGCTTGCGCCGGTGGATCTTGCCGTAGGACATCGGGAAAAATATGAACGTTTTATCGAGGATCATGCCCTTGCGGTATTGCTTTATATATTAAATATAGATATAAAAAATATATCAAACCGCGGCGGCGAGGCATCTGCAGCCGTAAGTCAAAAGGCTTACGGTGAAAAGATTCTATTCCCTTGGGATGTCGTCGGCGCTCTGTCGCTGATGTTGGAGCGGATGCTCATCGACAGGGAAACGGTGGATGAGGTGCTGCCGTACTGCGATACGCCGGAGCGGGCGGAAGCGGCGGCGATGCTTTTGTCTTATGAGAAGAAGCATTGGGGAAAGCAGCGGGCGCAGGCATTTGTCCTTGGCGATATATAGGGCTAACGAACCTAAAAGGTGGCAAAAGATACATTTGAAATCTTTTCCAATAGTATGTAAACAGCGGATAGATTCATAAAATTATACCTTTTTATAATTATAGGCATGACGGCGAAGACGAATACAAGGGAATATTTACAGGAATTAGGGGAGCGGATATTAGGGGATACGCGTACCTCTCTGTACCTGTCAATGCATTTTTTGGGCGCGGCGCTGTTCGGACTTGACTATGCGTTTGATCTTTCAACGCGGACGCTCGGAACGGACGGCGCATATATCCGTTACAATACCCGTTATCTGCGGGAGCAGTATTTAGAGCGCGAAAACGCGTTGGAACGCGCCTATATGCATATGCTCATCCATTGCCTGTTTTTGCATGTATTTCATAAAAAAGAATATGCGGACGGGGCATTGTGGGATTTATGCTGCGACATTGCTGCGGAATCGGTAATTGACTCCATGGGTGTGCCGCTGTTGGCACGGGTGACAAGCGATTTTCGGGAGGAATGGTACGAACGCTTGCAGAGTGCATTATCTGCGTTGACGGCTGAAAAATTATATCGTTATTTTACTGACAATTCGATCGACGGAATGATGATGCAGCGGCTGGAGAGGGAGTTTATCGTTGACGACCATGCCTTTTGGGAAAAATTAAAGGATGCTGATGAAGAACAGGATATGCCGCTTCCACCGGATGTCAATATGGTGCCGTTGGCGAATATCCCGCTGAAAGAAACATGGGAAAAGGCGGCGGAGCGCGTTTCCGTGGAAATGGATGTCAGCGGGAGTGAGTACGGAGAGGAAAAAGGGCGCCTGTCGCGGCTGCTAAGGGCGGCGCGTGCGCCGCATCCTGATTATGCGTCGTTTTTGCGGCAGTTTGCGATATATCGCGAAGAACTGACTGTGGATATGGATGCCTTTGATCCCGGCTACTATCATTACGGAATGATGATGTATGGCAATCTGCCGTTTGTGGAGCCGGTCGAGTATCGGGAGAGCCGACGGATCGACGAACTGGTGATCGCGATCGATACGTCTGCGTCAACGGCGAGGCGGCATGTGCAGAAGTTTTTGAATCAGACGGTCGAATTGCTGCAGACGCAGGGGAGTTTCTTTTCGCATATGAAGATACTCCTGATGGAATGCGATGATACGGTGCAGCATGAAATTGAGATCAACAGATTGTCGGATCTGAAATCTTACGCTGACGGGTTTGAAATAAAAGGCGGATACGGAACTGATTTTCGTCCGGTTTTTATGAGGGTAGCTGAATTACAAAAGAGCGGGGAAATGAAGCACCTACGAGGACTGATATATTTTACTGATGGGCACGGCGTTTATCCGAAGGCGGCGACGGCGTATCGGACGGCGTTTGTGTTCTTGCGGGATGAGGAGTATGATGACAGCGAAGTGCCTGAATGGGCGATACGGCTGTATGTATGAAAAATTGGATGAGGGACCTTTTTGAAAAAATGTCTCCCACGAGCGAGACAACGCTCTTTGTGAGACATTTTCTTCAAAAAGGTGATCAAGTTTCTCGCTATAACCAGTGAACTTGAAGATCATGTCCTGCAAAGGATGTCATCCTCATCCGTGCAGGACATGATTTCAAGTGAACGGTAACTCGCTCCCTGTGAAAATATCCCTCACGGGCGGGACAACGCCCTTAGAGGGACATTTCCCACAGTACGCTGGTGAAACGAATCCACCAGTGAACCCAAATATTATCTCTCAAAGGGAGTGGTCTCTCCCGTGAGAGATAATATTTGAGGTGAACGGCAAAACTTGCCACAATTGACGAAACAAAACAAATATCCCCCGGAGCAAAAACATTATGAACATTAAAGAAGCAAAATCAGAAATCAAAAACACCATCCGCGCCTACCTCCTAAAAGACGATACCGGCGCATACATCATGGAGAATATCCGCCGCCGCCCGCTCCTTCTGATGGGAGCGCCCGGCATCGGAAAAACGGCGATCATGGCGCAGATAGCAGAAGAATTGAATATAAATTTAATTTCCTATACAATTACCCACCATACGCGCCAGAGCGCGATCGGACTCCCTGTTGTATCCAAACGCAGTTACGGCGGAAAAGAATACACGGTCACGGACTATACCATGAGCGAGATCATCGCGTCGGTCTATGACCGGATCGAGGAAACCGGCAATCCCGAAGGCATCCTGTTCTTAGACGAGATCAACTGCGTTTCCGAGACGCTGATGCCGACCATGCTGCAGTTTTTGCAGTACAAGACGTTCGGCACTCATAAGGTACCCGACGGATTTGTCATCGTCTGCGCCGGGAATCCGGCAAAATACAACCGCGCCGTACGGGATTTCGACGTAGTAACCTTAGACCGCCTCCGCCGCTTCGACATAGAAGAGGACTACGGCGTCTGGAAGGAATATGCCTCCGAACGCCGCATCCACGGACGCATACTGGCGTT
>CAJOQZ010000302.1 GCA_905236585.1 uncultured Lachnospiraceae bacterium | reverse complement strand
ATGCGGACTGGATCATCACCCAGAATATCCAAAACGCGCTTTCCCAGAATACGCTGACGCAGAGCGCGGATTATGGTTTCGTTCAGTTTATGGGAAATGTGACGAATGAGCAGTATCAGGTGTTTGCTTCCTATCTGAATGCGGCAATGGCGGCGGACCCGGAGATGATGCAGATGTTTGTAAACGACGGCTGGAGGATTGTCCTGACGTCCTATGATCTGGATTATCTGATTTTCGGCGGCGCATCGGACGGCGTGTATGGAGCGACGTATTTTGACGGGAAGACCATTTTCGTCAATTCCGGCGAGTATTCCTACTGCGTCGTTCACGAACTCGGTCACTATCTCGATTATTCAAGGGGCTTCGTATCGCGTTCGGACGAATTTAACTACATTTTCAATAGGGAAAGTTGGAATCTGACGGATTACAGCCGGGCGTCCACATCGGAGTTTTTTGCGGAAGTGTACTGCTTTATCGTATTGAATCCGGGCGTCGTCTCCGCGAACTGCCCATCGGCGACGCAGTTTGTCCAGTACTTCCGCTATTAAGGAATCGTTGCGCAAGCAATTATCGGATATCATATTTTTCACCTGCCGGTATGAGATTTAAGCCGGCAGGTTTTTTATTCCCGTGAGTAATGAGGAAAATGGACATGCTTGCATGGATATTTGACTCCCGCAAGCAATGAGAAGAGATTTATACCGCCTTTGTGTCGATAAAAATGGATTTGTATTTGGAATAGACGATCTTCTGTCCGCTGTAGAGCCCGTAATAACCGGACACCATGTAGGAGATCGCAATCGAGATGATAAAATACGGCGCAGCCGCGAGCCCGAACAGTTCAAAGCAGATCAAAAGGGACGAGAGCGGACAGTTAGTAACGCCGCAGAAAACGCACCCGATGCCGATCGCGGCAAGGAGGGACGGATTCGCGCCGCACAGGCTCGCGACCAGACTGCCGAATGTCGCGCCGATGAAGAAGCTCGGCACGATCTCGCCGCCCTTATAACCGGCGGCGATGGATACCGCAGTAAAAAGGATTTTGATTAAAAATGCCCATGTAAAAGGCTTCCCAAGGACGGCAAGAGCGATTGCGCCTCCCCCGGCGCCGTTGTATTCCTGCGATCCGGCGCAAAGCGTTCCGCCGAGGAGCAGCGTTCCGAAGACAAACGCGCGCAGATAGCGGTTGTAAAATGCGGTGTGCGCGAATTTCTCCACTTTTCGTAATGTGATGCAGAATGCCATGCTGATCAATCCGCACGCCGCGCCGAATACCAGCGCGGCGATTCCGGCGCGTAATGTGAAGTCCGGCAGCGCAATGATATCATAATACGGCGTCGGGACGGCAAGAAGCGTCGCCATGCCGTGCGCGATATAGGCGGTGATGACGCAGGGCAGTAACGCCGCGTAGAGCATGATGCCGACGGACACGACTTCCATGGAAAAAACCGCCGCCGCCATCGGCGTTCCGAACAGCGCGGCAAAGACGCCGCTCATGCCGCACATGATCATTGTTTTTTTATCCTGCGCGTTGAAATTGAAAATCCGTCCGAACCATGCGCCCAAGGAGCCGCCGAGCTGCAGGGCGGCTCCTTCCCGCCCGACCGACGCGCCGGACAGATGGGAAAGGATCGTCGAGAAGAAGATCAATACGGACATCCGCAGAGGAACTTCGTCATTGGAATGAATCGCAGACAGCACGATGTTGGTGCCCTGATCGTCGTCTGCGTGGAAGATGTGGTAAAACAGCCGGATGAGGACGGCACTCACCGGCAGCAGGAGCAGAAAGTACGGATTGCTTTCACGCGCCTGCGTTGCATAGGAGATCGCATAGGAAAAGAGGGCGCCGACGATGCCTAAAACGGAGCCGAGCATCACGGCGTAAATGATCCATTTGCAGACGGTCATCACGCGTTCGGCGTTCTGATAAAATTTTTTCTGAAAGTTCGTTTGGCTCATAAATTTCATTATAGCACTAACGGAGGGGGAAAATCTACTGAAATGTGAAGGGGGATTTATTATAGATGGGAGAATACCCCAAAAATATCTCTCAAAGGGCGTTGTCCCGCCCGTGAGAGATAATTTTCCGGGGAGCGGTAAAGTGTGCCAGAATCCGTAAGCAAATGATTTTTGCGAAACTTGACTTTTTGTAAGCAGATGATATAATACAGACAGGCTAACGCTACGAGGTAGCCATATTTGCACAAAAAGCCCCAACGCTGCATCGTTGGGGCTTTTTTAGGTTAGTTGTCGCTGTCGTCGCTGCCGCGTTTTTGACGCTTTGGCTTTGACAGGCATCTGTCTAACCACTTGCATAGGTAGTAGGCTACTACACTTGCTCCGACAGATACCACGAACGCTACGAAGTAATCCACATTGCACCCCCTTTCTGTTGCGCAGTATAGGGGAGCGACAACAAGAAAATTATATTCGTTGTTGGGGTCTTTTTCAAGTTTTACACCAGGGGGCGGAAGATTGTGTCCGGCAAAGAGCATTTCCTCGTCCGCGCAGAATATATTTACACCAGCGACCCGGAAGAATTATCTCTCAAAGGGCGTTGTCTCGCCCGTGAGAGATAATTTTCCGGGGAGCGGTGGAGGAGCGGTGGAGGATGATCACATCCAATCACAGAAACCAACTATTATGTTGAGAACAAACGCTTCTTAAGTGTGAGGTTAAGGCATTCTTGCCGTCGAACACTTAAGAAGCGTTTGTTCCCAAGAAAAGATTGGAAGCGTATACGTCGGATATTTCCCCTTTTACATTATCGCCCGGATGTAGTAAAATAATCGAAAAAACACGAACCCCAACAGGAGAACCACCCATGGCAAAAAAGGAAACAACTGCATTCCAACTGGATATGATAAACGGACCGATATTCAGAAATCTGATCGCCTTTGCGATACCGATTCTCATATCGAACGTATTCCAGCAACTCTACAATACCATGGACACGGCAATCGTCGGCAACACGCTCGGGACAAATTCCCTCGCGGCGATCGGCTCGGTCAATTCGGTGTTCGACCTTTTGACCGGATTTTGCATCGGCATTGGGAACGGCATGGCGATCGTGACCGGCCGCTGCTTCGGTGCGAACGATGAGAACCGCCTGAAACAATCCGTTGCCGGATGCATCATCATCGGCTTTTTTTCCTGCATCTTTTTTACGATACTGGCGTCGCTGTCCGTGCGCCCGCTTCTGCATCTTATCAACGTGCCGGAAGAATTGATCGACGAATCCTACAGTTATATTATCGTAATCATCTTAGGACTTGTGGTGATGTTCGCCTACAATACGCTGGCAAGCGTGCTTCGCGCGATCGGCAACAGCATCGCGCCGCTCATTTTTCTGATCTTTTCTTCGGTATTGAATGTGATCCTCGATATTGTTTTAATTACGCAGGCGCATATGGGCGTTGCGGGAGCCGCGGTCGCGACGGTGATCGCCCAGGGCGTGTCGGCGGTTCTCTGCGTGCTGTATATTCTGAAAAAAACGCCGCTTTTGATTCCCCAGAGGCAGCATTTTAAGATTGACGCGGCAATGTACAAGGATCTGCTCGGACAGGGATATTCCATGGCGATCATGGGGGCGATCGTAAACGCGGGTTCGGTCATCCTGCAATCCGGCATCAACGGGCTTGGAAGCGACCTGATCGCGGCGCATACGGCGGCAAGAAAATTGTATATGTTCTTCTTCATGCCGATCCTGTCCTTAGGAATTGCTATGGCGACATTTATCGCGCAGAACGCCGGAGCAAAAAGAGCGGACCGCATCATTGCCGGTATGCGGACGTCCTACCTTACAAACGTTGGTCTGGCGGCGGTCATCTCTGTTTTTCTGCTTTTGTTTGCGGATGTTCTGATCTCGCTTTTGGCGGGGACGGATGATCCGAACATCGTCCATAACGGCGGTCTGTACTTAAAAGTGGTCGGCCCGAATTATGCGGTGCTCGGCGTTTTGATGAACACGCGCTATGCGCTGCAGGGAATCGGGAAAAAGATTCTGCCGTTGATTTCAAGCGTGATCGAATTTGTCATGAAGATTTTGTTCGTTGTCGCGTTTATCCCACTGTACGGATTTATGGCGGTCATTTTCTGTGAGCCGGTGATCTGGGTTGTGATGACGCTGCAGCTTTTGATCTCGTTCTGGGGCAGCGATTACATCCGTGCGGCAAGGCGCGGGGAGATCATGGAAGTATAAGAACTGCGGAGCGGGGGCTGTATAGATAGGCAGGAGAAGAGACGGCGGCGAATAGTTTGGCGCATTAACAGTTATCAAACGAAAGGCTTGGTCAAAAACATGGGGAAAACATTATATATCGAAAGCAATGCGGGAATCAGCGGAGATATGTTCGTTGCGGCGCTTCTGGATTTGGGAGCGGATGAGGCGGTTTTGCAAAAAGCCCTTGCGTCGCTTCCGCTTTCAGGCTATCGGACGATCATCTCCCGCAAGGTAAAAAGCGGGATCGACGTCTGTGATTTTGACGTGCGGCTTGACGCGGCACATGAGAACTACGATCACGATATGGACTATCTCTACGGACATCTGCAGGCAGAGAACCATGGGGTAAAAGCGCATCACCACGGACATGCGCACGGCGAGGAATTCCACGAACACACGCACGACGAAGGGCATCACCACCACGCCCATGAACACCGCGGCTTGCAGGAAGTGACGGATATCATTAACGCCGGGGATCTGACGGAAGGGGCAAGGCGTCTTGCCCTTACGATATTTGATATTTTAGCGGAAGCCGAGGCTTTCGCGCATAATGCGACAAAAGAAACGGTGCATTTTCACGAAGTCGGCGCCGTCGATTCCATTGTGGACATCGTTGCGGCGGCGGTCTGCTTTGACAATTTGGATGTGGACCGCGTGATTCTGCCGAAACTGACCGAAGGGCAGGGCACCGTCCGCTGCGCCCATGGCATTTTGCCGGTGCCGGTTCCGGCGGTTTCGGCAATTCTTGCTAAGCATCCGATTCCGCTTTCAATTATGGAAATAAACGGCGAATTTGTCACGCCCACCGGCGCGGCGATTGCGGCGGCGGCGTGTACGGGGCGCGAACTGCCGGCGCGTTTCCGGGTTCTGGGCGTGGGCATGGGCGCGGGAAAGCGCGAGTACGAACGGCCCAGCGTCCTGCGCGTTCTGCGT